>CAZGCV010000006.1:5122-9375 GCA_964524735.1 uncultured Candidatus Saccharibacteria bacterium
TTCAGATTCTTCACGCTTTACAGCTTTTAAAATATCTTCACGAACCTGACGAATACCAATACGTGCACCTTCAGCGATTTGCCCAACAAGTTTAACCATCTCTTTACGACGTTCTTCTGTCATAGGTGGCAAATTAATGCGCACCACTTGTCCGTCATTACTTGGAGTAAATCCTAAGTTAGCTGCCATAATTCCCTTTTCAATTTCCTGAATCTGGCTTTTATCCCAAGGGCTGATTGTTAAAGTTTTTGCATCTGATACTGTAATGTTTGCAACTTGCTGAATAGGTACTTTACTGCCATAACTATCTACCATTACAGTTGAAAGCAAAGCTGGGTTCGCACGACCTGTGCGCACTGAAGAAAGCTCATGATGAAAATGTTCCATGGCTTTTTCAAAATTTTCTTTGTGGTTTGAGATTATCTGATCGATCATAAATACTGTTTAATTATTGTGCGAAGACTCCTGCATAAGCAGCCTGAGGTAAATTCGGATCAACAAGCAATGCATTTATCAAACTACTTGTTCCGGAATCAGAGGTAGACCAAGAGTTGCCACCATCAGCAGTTTTATAAATAATACTTCCCGCGCTTACGTACACGACGTTATCGCTTGAAGGAGCAATGGCAACAGCAAGCGGAGCTATAGCTGACTGACGCAATGGCATGTTAACGAATTGCCAACTATTACCACCGTCTCGAGAACGATACAGACCCAAGTTTGTTGTTACAAACATTGTACTCGGATCAAGATAGCTCATTGCCAACTGATTATAGCTAGAAATTTGACTGCCGAATATAGACAGAGTACTGGTATTGCCAGCTGATTGCAAGCCTGAGGTTATTAACTGAAAACTATTACCGCTGTCTATACTTCTAAAAATTCCAGTCCCTCGAACTACTACATACATGCCGTCGTTATTCCATATAATCTTATTTATACGGTCATTATAACTTTGAGATAAACGCCAAGTCGCACCACCATCATCACTTAAAATTAACTCCCCTTGAGACATTCCAATTGCAATCTGTTCTGGTGATGAAGGATTTAATGCAATAGTTCGAACTGCGCTATTAGCAGCTGATGCAGTGTAAACCGCATTCCAGGATTTCCCGCCGTCTCTAGTAACTAAAGCGCGACCTCGTTCTTCAAAGTATCCGCCAGCGTAAATTGTTTGCGAGTCATTTGGATGCAAGGCGAAATCCAAAACTGGAATTTGACCCAGCACTTGTTCCCAATTAGCAGCACCGTCTACAGATTTATACAAACCTGAATTAAAACTGCTTGCATAGATTATTTCTGTTGCCAAAGGATCAAAAGCGATTTTAGAAATACTTAGTCCGGCTATTGTACCAGCGTTATCTTTTAAATTATTAGAGGTCTGCCAATCAACACCGCCATTGGATGTTTTTAATATCCCAGCAGTTGTTGTTCCGAATAAATCACATGATGCGGAAACCAATGACAGTACGGCTATAGCCGTGATAACAATTTTTTTCATTTTTATTTTACTTATACTAGGCCAGTTAAAACAAAATTTTGTAAGACCATTTTTTTATTAAAATTTCCGCGCAAAGACTGTATGGTTTCCATAGTATTTCTGAGAGCAGGATATTTTTGCGGATTGTTTTTAAGTTCAGATTTCTGCGAATACATCCATTGTTCTAATGCCTGTATTAGAGTTTCATCTTCCAAGCCAGCCAGCTCTGATACCAAAGCCATGCGTTCTGCTGTACCTAATGTGCGGTTTTTTTTAAGCAAACCAACAGCGCTTGAAACATCTTCTGAAATTTCTACATCAGATAACCCTGACAAGCTAAACACTTGGCAGCGAGACATTACAGTTGGAAGCAAAGGCTGCTTAGATAGCAATAAGAAAATAGTATACTTTGGAGGTTCTTCCAACGTCTTAAGCAAAGCATTCATCATTTGAACATTTGCCAAATGCATATTTTCCATCAGTACTACTTTGTAGTCTGACTGCACAGGCATTAAAGCTGCCATTTGCAACATCTCTCGAATACTTTCTATACCCCCGGATTCAGCAACGTCGTACTGCAGACTATCTACATTTGGGAATTTCGCATCATAACCAGACTTTGAAAGGTTCAAAATTTTAACAGCAAAGTCTTGGGCAATTTTTCTAGCTGAATAATGATCGCCAATAAATAAATAGGCTTGCGGCAAAGATGTGTCGCCAGCCAAAAATGCATTCAATGTATCAGTAATTTGCTGAAGATTATTTACCATAACCGCTTATAATTATACCATTTATTTTACCTAAAACAAAACCGGCTTCTTTAACAGAAACCGGCTTGCTTATTCAACTTACAAGAACATCTATTGCACAACAATTCGACCTGATGCAGAAGAGTTTAAATGGTTATGGAAACTCCATGTGCCAGATTTAGTAAATTTAAACTGCCAATCTTGACCAGCTGCGATGGCTTTTTTAGGATCAAATTCTGGATAATCTGTGTGCTGAGGATGAGGTCCGGAAGCGGGCCAAAAACTGGCATTGCTTTCGTTTTTAAAAATTACCACATCGCCATTCTTAATGGTTAAGTTAGCAGGCGCAAACGTTGTGCCATTATAAACAATTTCGAATACTGCGATATCTGGATCCTGTGGAGCCATTGGTTCACCAGTTGCAGGATTAGGTGTATCTGCAGGAGTCGGCGCGGTATTTGTATTTACAGGCTCTGTGTTCATATTCTCATTGCTATCAATATTTTCAGTCTGTTCTGTATTAGTTATGTCTGATTGATCAGCAACTTCATTATTTGAATAATGATTATAAACAAAGAAGATAATAACCAAAACCACAATCGCGGCAATAATGCCAAAAAGATATCTTGTATTCATTCTGTTTTTTATTAATGATTACAGTATAATACTATCATAGATATTATGAAGAAAAAATTAATTATCATTGTTGGGCCCACTGCTTCTGGAAAAAGCGAACTCGCTGTACAGTTAGCAAAAAAAGTTGGTGGTGAAGTTATTTCTGCGGATTCACGACAAATTTACAAAGAAATGGATATCGGTTCTGGTAAAGTTGAAGGTAAATGGATCAATAGAAATGATCGTGAAGTTTTCCTATACAAAAACATTCCGCACTATTTAATAGATGAAGCTTCTCCGCGAGTGCAGTACAGCGTGGCACGTTTCCAAAAAAAAGCTTCAAAAATAATTGAAGATATTTTTAAACGCGGTAAACAACCTATTATTTGCGGTGGTACTGCGCACTGGGTTGATGCAATTGTATACGGACAAAATCTTCCGGAAGTTAAACCAGACTTGAAGCTTCGAAAAGAATTAGAAAAGCTTTCTGTTGAACAAATGTTTCTAAAACTACAAAAATTAGATCCAGAACGAGCTGCTGAAATAGATGCAAAAAATCCGCGCAGACTAATTCGTGCTTTAGAAATTGTTATGACAACAGGAAAGCCAGTTCCGAAAAATTCAGCAAAACCAAAATACGACGCAGAATGGATAGGCATTCAACCAGAAGAAGAAGTACTGGAAAGTAAAATAAAAAAGCGGTTACGAGAAAGGCTCAAGTCCGGAATGATTGAAGAAACTAGAAATCTTCATGAATCTGGACTGTCATGGAAAAAACTCGAATCATTTGGTTTAGAGTATAAATACTGCGCCTTATATTTACAAAACAAACTGACACCAGAAAATTCAATTAAACAGCTTGAGTCGCAATTATTTATTGCGATACGTCAATACGCCAAACGCCAAATAACTTGGTGGAAACGAAATAAAAATATTCAGTGGAATAAATTCTAATTTTATTTCAAACTTACTATTTAGCTATAGCCTTGTCAAAATCTAAAGAAAATGTTAAGATAATTTTTCGTGTAAACGAATATTTTAAAATTTTTCGGAGGAAATAAATATGAGTGCTGCATTTGCACATGAAATAACAACAAAAGGCATGGTTATTAAAATTGATATTAGCTCGAAATCAAAGCTGTTCATATTTCAAAATGGAGTACTTACTCCAATAGATATCAAGCCAGAAACTGAAGCCATTCAATATATTGTCAAACCGTTAGAACTAACAGGCAAAGCGATACACAACAACAATCAATACGAATATACATGCCTAGTTAGTCCACTAATAGAACCTGGGGTGAATATTACACTTTATAACAGCGTGTCAAAACAAGGCTTGTTTAAAAAACAAGAGGAAATTATAAACTCTGCGATGCCTAATATTGCTCACATAATTGAGCAAAAAA
>CAZGCV010000006.1:9385-13496 GCA_964524735.1 uncultured Candidatus Saccharibacteria bacterium
GTTTAAAAAAAACGCTCCGAAATATCAGAGCGTTTTTATTATTGTAATTTTTTCTTTAACAATTCATTTACAACTTGAGGGTTTGCTTTGCCTTTCATATGAGCCATCACTTGCCCTACAAGAAAACCAAAAGATTTTTGTTCGCCGTTTTTGAAGTCCGCCACAGCTTTTTCATTAGAAGAAATAACTGCGTCAACAGCAGCTTCAATCGCCCCTTCATCGCTTACTTGAGCCAAACCAAGCTCTTCAACAATTGAATCAGGCTCTCCACCCGTTTCATACATTTTCTTAAACACTTGCTTCGCTGCACTTCCGGAAATTTTTCCTGAATCAATAAGCTTAACAAGTTCAGCCATATTTTCTGCAGAAACTTTAGATTCAAGTGGATTCGCCAATTTAGCATTCAGTAATGCAGAGAAGTCTTGTAAGCACCAATTTGCCGCAGACTTGATTAGCTTACCGCGATCCCCGTTTCCATCTGCAATAATCCATGCATCAATTTCACTAACAACCTGTTCGAAGTACTCATTCATCTCTTTCCAATTCAACAAAGTTTCAATAGTAGCTGAATCCAAACCGAATTCTGCAACAAAACGTGAACGCTTTTGCGCAGGCAATTCAGGCATTCGTCCACGCAAACTTTCCAAAAACTCTTCAGTAAAATGCATTGGCGCTAAATCCGGTTCTGGGAAATAACGATAATCATTCGCCTCTTCTTTGCTTCGCTGCTCAACTGTTGAGTTTGTTTTTTCATTCCAGCCCATTGTTACCTGCTTTGGCATAGCACCTTCTTCAAGCATTTCAATGTGACGAGGAATTTCGTAATTAATCGCAGCTTCTGCGAAACGGAAACTGTTAATATTCTTAACTTCAACTTTGTATTTCGGTAAAGATTCTTCACCCGGCTTACGAACAGAAATATTTGGTTCGCAACGCATTGTTCCCTTTTCCATATCTGCACTACTTGCACCAACATAACGAACAATTCTCTGTAATTCTTGCAAGAATATACGCGCTTCTTCTGCAGTTTCTACATCTGGCTCAGTTACAATTTCCAAAAGCGGACAACCTGCACGATTGTAATCTACAAGTGAATATGGCAAACCTTCTGGATGAGCATTCTTTCCAGCGTCTTCTTCCAAATGTGCGCGCGTAATGCGGATGCGCTTTGTGTATGCATCTTTATTAATTTCACGAGAGTCATCTGCAGGAACAGAAATTTCTACCCAACCGTTTTGCGCAATTGGTTCGTCATACTGAGAAATCTGATAACCCTTTGGAAGATCAGGATAAAAATAATGCTTACGGTCAAATTTAGAATATTTAGGAATTTCGCAATTCAATGCCAAACCAACCATAACGCCAAGGCGAACAGCTTCTTCGTTCAATACAGGAAGTGTTCCTGGCTCTGCCGTTACAACTTCATCTATATTAGTATTCGGTTGTTTCTCATCAGGATTATTAGGCGCGCTTGAAAACATCTTGCTCTTTGTCGCAAGCTGTACGTGAATTTCTAATCCGATAACTGGTTTGTAACCTTTTAGTTCCATAATTATTTCGCTTTCTTCTTATGAAAATCTGTAACAGACTGATAAGCAGCGCCGGCATTAAATACCTTTTGTTCACCCCACTGAGGACCGATGATTTGCAAACCAACCGGCATTTCTTTTTCGCCGCCATCAGTTGGTTTTGAAAAACCGCAAGGAACAGACAAAGCTGGCAAACCTGCCAATGACCCTGGAATATTCAATTGGTCAGCAATGTAACCGAACAACGGATCGCTTGCGGCTTTACCCAAAGGCAAAGCAACATTTGGCGAACTCGGTGCGACCAAAATATCTACTTGTTTAAAAATTTCTTCAAATTCATTCAAAATCAACCGACGAACACGTTGCGCTTTTTTGTAATAAGCATCGTAGTAACCAGCAGACAAAACATAAGTTCCAGTCATAATACGACGCTTAGCTTCATCCCCAAAACCTTCTGCGCGAGATTTTTGATAAACATCCAATAAACTTTGTGCGTCTTTAGTAGAATGACCATAACGGATTCCGTCGTATCGAGCCAAGTTAGAAGACACTTCACTTGGACAAACAATTGCGTACACCAAAGAACCGTATTTTGTGTTCGGCAAACTTACTTCAACAATTTCTGCACCCTGTTCACGCAAAACTTCAATTGCTTCCATAACACGAGCGCGAACACCATCTTCCATACCATCAACAAAATATTCTTTTGGTACTCCAATTTTCATACCCCTAACATCTGCTTTTAACTCAGCAGAATATTTCGGAACTTCACCATGACCAGTTGTAGAATCTTTTTCATCTCGTCCGGAAATAACTTCTGCAATCATTGCCAAATCTTTAACAGACTGTGCCATTGCGCCCATTGAATCCAAACTTGAAGACATCGCAGCAACGCCATAACGAGACACGCGACCATAAGTCGGTTTCCATCCGCTAATACCTGTTAAAGATGCTGGCTGACGAATTGAACCACCTGTTTCTGTAGCCAAAGCCCAAGGAGCAAGTCCAGATGCAACTACAGCAGCGCTTCCAGAAGAAGATCCACCGGGCATTCTTGAAACATCCCACGGATTTTTTGTTGCGCCATATGCAGATGTTTCTCCGCTAGAACCATGAGCAAACTGATCTAAATTTGCCTTACCCAACAAAACTGCTTTTTGATCTTTCAGCTTTACAATTACTGTTGAATCGTAAGGTGGAATGTAATTATCTAAAATTTTTGATGCAGCAGTTGTACGAATACCTTTAGTTAAAAACAAGTCTTTTGCCGCAAACGGAATACCGCACAAAGGAGGATTACTTTGCCCACCAGCCGCCATGAATTCATCTGCTTCAGCTGCTTGCTTTAAAGCTTCATCTTCAGTAATTGTAATAAAGGCGTTCAGCTCTGGGTTTTTTTCTTTTATACGCGCCAAAAAATACTTCGTCAGTTCTACTGACGATATTTCTTTTTTATCTAATTTTTCTCTTAATTCATGAAGTTCTAATTCTTCCCAGTTCATCTTTAGTATCTAATTACAAAATTGATTTTACTTTATAGTAGCCATCTTTGCTATCTGGAGCGTTTGCAATAATATCATTTTGATAATCAATCATTACTGCTTTATCATCACGCTGAACATTTTCCAAACCAGTCACCGAAGAAACAATATCCAAACCATCTGTATCAACTTGCTGCAACTCTTCTACATAATCAATAATAGAAGATAAATCTTTTTGAAACTTTTCTACTTCTGATTCTGATAATTCTATTCGGGCTAACCCAGCCACTTTTTTTACTTCTTCTTCGCTTAACATAGGGTAATTATAAGGAATTTCAAACAAAAAGAAAAGCGCTGCAAAATATCTGCAACGCTTTAATATAAATCAGAAATTTCATTCTTCAAATGCAGTATCCCATGGAGAACTAAATAATCTCCTCTCCTGTTCTTCCGGACTCTCTTCATCATCGTCTTGTAATTTGGGACCGCTTGAATTAGGGCTAATTGCAGGGCAACTACCTAAATATGGCAATCCGCCAAAATAAACCTCTTCTTGTTCTTGTTGAACATCCGACACCGTGCTTATAGCTAAAATATCACTTTCTATGCTCATAATACTTTCTCCTCTTGGTTTTGCTAACTAGCAAAACAGTCTGTAACCTATTCCCAAACCGCGTCTTTGGCGATCCTTTTGTGTATTGATAGCAGAAGATGCTTCAGTCTGAAGATTTTTCAGTCGAGTCTCGACTTCTTCAATAGGCATGCGTTTTGAATTAGCAATTTGCTCAGCCAATTCCCTGATTTGTAGCGAAGTAAGACCAATCGGTATACTCCTGTCAAAAGCTTGAAAAACTCTATTCATACGTCTCCTCCAAAAGAAATATTAGTCAGATGCATCATCCCAACCAGTTCGTATTTTTTCCGAACTAGTCTCTGGTCTTTGGTAATCAGTCCCTAAATACAACTGCTCTACATATCTTGGTGTGCGAATATCGAGCTCTCTGGATTTATTGGTCAACTCATTTTCATGAGCGCCAATTGGTTTATGATCTACTACTTTCTGATTTTTCATTTATACCCCCTTCGTATTTTATATAGAAC
>CAZGCV010000006.1:13506-22352 GCA_964524735.1 uncultured Candidatus Saccharibacteria bacterium
AAAAACTCGCTACCTGGCGAACCAGATAGCGAGTTAAATTTCTTCGAAAATTTATGCTCTCAAACTGGTTAGTTCATGTCCCAACGCCAAAAAGACAAACTTAATCGCCTTAATTGATGTTGCGCACATGTTTTGCCAGTTGAAATTCATAAAAAAATTATATTCCTTTCATATAATACTGTCAATATGGTAATCCACAGGCATAAATTCTGTGTTATACTTAAAGTAATCATTAATAAAATTAAACATAAATTATGTGGATTTTTATAGCAATTATTGCTGCAATAATCATCATTGCAGTTCTAATTTACAACTCATTAATTCGTTCACGAAACCGCGTTGAAGAAGCTTGGGCTGATATTGAAGTACAGCTGAAACGCCGCTATGACTTAATTCCTAACCTTGTAAATACTGTAAAAGGTTTTGCAGCTCAGGAATCTGGGGTACTTGAACGTGTGACTCAAGCTCGCACTCAAGCAATGGGCGCTCAAACAGTTCAGGAACATCAGCAAGACGAAAACATGCTTTCAGGAACTTTAAAGTCTTTGTTTGCAGTTGCTGAAAACTACCCTGATTTAAAATCTAACCAAAACTTTTTGCAATTGCAAAACGACTTAACTGATACTGAAAATTCAGGCAGCTCGTCGTTTTTACAACGGCAATGTTCGTGACTTTAATACTAAAATTGAAATCTTCCCTACGAACTTATTCGCTTCTATAATGGGATTCACTAAAAAAGTTTTCTTCGACATCGACGACAATGGCCCAGAAAGCCAAAATGTAGAAGTAAAATTCTAAACTCTTTTGCTAGCTTAAATGCTTACATATACCGAAGTTTCTAAAAATAAGGCGTACTCAGTAATTCTAATATTTGTATTCCTAACATTCATTATTGGATTAGGCTGGTTTGCTGCGCAATATTTTGGAAATTCCGGCATTCTATATATAGCTGTTGCATTTAGTACAATTTCTGCATTAATTTCTTACTATTTCTCAGACAGAATTACTCTATCTATTTCAGGTGCTCAGGAAATTGATTTAAAATCTCAACCACAGCTTTATCAGCTGGTAGAAAATCTGTCTATTGCTGCGGGGTTACCTATGCCACGCGTCTATATAATAGACGATACTGCAATGAACGCGTTTGCAACTGGTCGAAATCCTAAGAATGCGGTTGTTTGTGTAACCACTGGCCTACTTAGCCGTTTAGATAAAACTGAACTTGAAGGAGTGCTAGCACATGAACTTTCTCATATCGGCAACTACGACATCAGATTTATGACTCTTGTAGTGGTTTTAGTGGGGATTGTTACACTAGTTGCTGACTGGGTTTTACATCTTTCATTCTTTGGCGGCGGCGACAATGATAGCGATAATAGAAACCCGATATTCATGATAGTAGGCCTAGTATTAATTCTTATTTCGCCGTTAATCGCAACCCTAATTCAGTTAGCAGTTTCTAGGAAGAGAGAATTTTTAGCTGATGCGTCAGGTGCTCTATTAACTCGCTACCCAGAAGGGCTAGCTTCAGCTCTAGAAAAAATTGCTGCAGACCACGAACCCTTAGAAGCAGCAAACAAAGCTACTGCTCATCTGTATATTTCAAATCCTTTGAAAGACCATAAAGGTGACAGTCAAAGCTGGTTTGCAGGCCTGTTCAACACTCACCCACCTATTGAAGAACGTGTAAAACGTTTACGAGGAATGGGTAAATAGACAAATAAAAAACGCCGCTTGGCGTTTTTTTAAGTCTACCCAACCAAATTTTTTACAAGCTCTAAACCAAATCCTCTACTTAGTAGCCGTCTCATGACTTTTTGTTTATCTTGGTATTCAAACTTTTTTACATCTTTAATTTTTCCAAATTCTTTTTCAATATATCGCACTGCAATTTCTCTTTCATCGTTCTCACTCACAATTTCGTTCAGCTTTGCTTCAATAATTTCTTTAGGTAGTTTCTTTTCAAATAATTTTTTCTTCATCATGAATGAGCCATAATACTTATAGCGCTTCATGCTTTCAATGAAGACTTCAGCATAGTGCTCATCGTTCAAATAGCGATCCTGATACAAACGCTCAATTACTTCGTCTATAACCTTAGGATAGTAACCTCGGCCTAACATTTTCTCACGCATCTCAGCTTCAGTTCGCATTCGCAAATTCAACATAAATAACGCATAGTCATAACCATGTTCTAAGTCATCAGGTTTTTTCAAAGGTTTACTTTTCTTGAACATCATTAGTAAAAACTTGCCCGAAATTATGCACTATTATTTTATCTTGATTTTATTATAGCGTGTTATGCTAAAAATAAGATAAAATCCATTGACACAGCCTACATTGGTCTGTTATAAATAAATTAGCAGTCTAAACGATAGAGTGCTAATAAATATACGAAATCATCAACATTATGGATAACTTTTCATTTATATTAGAACGCCTGTCCAGCAGAGCCAAAAACGCACTTATAGCAGCACAAATGGCTTCTGAAGAACTTGGACACGATCATATTGGAACAGAACATCTTCTTTTCGGAATAGTTACAGAAAAGAGTTCTTTTGCCGCGGAAATTTTAATTAAAGCCAAAATCTCTCCTGAAATTGTTAAATCTGAATTAATTCTAGTTAATAAAAACCGCGAAACAGAAAACTGGAAACCAGTACTTTCAGGAAATCTGAAAAATGCAATTGAACGCTCAGCTATAGTAGCAAGTCAGTATGGTTATCAGTTCATAGGTACTGAACATTTTCTTTACGGACTTCTTACAACACAAGCAAACAAAGCGAAAGTAATTTTATCTAAGCTTGGAATTGATATTGCAGAATTAGAAAATAACTTAGTTGCAGTGTTTGAAAACATTTCCAAGTTCCCGGAAATGCCAAATGACTCCCCTGTTCCAGGAAGTCATGATCATCAAAATCCTCAACCAGGAAATGCCATGCCAGACAACCGCAAAGGCAATGTACTAGAATACTACACAACCGACTTAACCAAAAAAGCTGCAAGCGGTAGCATTGACCCAGTAATTGGTCGCAAAAAAGAAATTGATCGTTTAATTTCTATTCTTGGTCGTCGCACCAAAAATAATCCTGTATTAATTGGTGAAGCTGGCGTTGGTAAAACTGCTATTGTTGAAGGGCTTGCTTTGGCAATCGCTAATCGCGAAGTACCAGACATCTTGCTAGACAAAAAAATTCTTTCACTCGATCTTGCACTAGTAGTAGCAGGTTCAATGTTCCGTGGTGAATTTGAAAACCGCTTAAAGCAGATAATTGATGAAGTAAAAGCAGACTCTAACTTAATTCTGTTCATAGATGAACTTCACACAATGGTTGGCGCTGGTGCAACAACTGGAAGCTTAGATGCAGCCAACATTCTAAAACCAGCTCTAGCTCGCGGAGAGCTTCGCACAATCGGTGCGACCACTTTATCTGAGTATAAAAAACATATTGAACATGATGCTGCATTAGAACGCCGCTTCCAATCAATATTAGTAGAAGAGCCTAGCAAAGAAGAATCAATTGCTATTCTTAAAGGACTTCGCCCAAACTACGAAAAACACCACCGCGTTACAATTACAGATGAAGCAATTAACGCAGCAGTAGACCTTTCAGATCGCTACATTCAAGACCACTTTCTACCAGATAAAGCAGTAGACTTGGTAGATGAAACAGCAGCTGCACTTCGCAGCATTCACAGCAATTCAAAAACTGCCAAGAACCGCAAAAAAGTTGAAAATGAATTACTAGCTTTAGAAGAAGAAAAAACTAAAGCTGTGCTGTCTCAAGACTTCACTACCGCCTTGCACTTACGCACACAGGAAGAGAAGCTGCAAAATCAAAAACGCGCATTAGAAGATTTAGAAAAAACTGAAACTGATCCAGTTTACTCAATCACTGCAGAAGATATTGCTGCAACAGTTTCTTTAATGACTAAAATTCCTTTAAAGAAATTAGCGCAAACTGAAATCGGCAAACTTGGCAATCTGGAAAAGACTTTAAAAACGCGCGTAGTTGGTCAAGATGAAGCGCTTATTGAAATTGCTAAAACAATTCGCCGCAGCCGCGCAGGACTTTCCGATCCAAAACGCCCAATCGGTTCATTTATGTTCCTTGGACCAACTGGTGTAGGAAAAACTGAAACTGCAAAAATGATAGCCCAAGAAGTGTTTGAAGATCCAGATGCGCTAATCCGCATCGACATGTCTGAATTCATGGAGCGTCACAATGTTTCCCGTTTAGTCGGCGCTCCAGCTGGATACGTTGGCTACGAAGAAGGCGGTCGCTTAACAGAAGCTGTTCGTCGCAAACCATACTCTGTTGTTCTATTCGATGAAATCGAAAAAGCAAACCCCGACGTATTCAATATACTTCTACAAATTCTTGAAGATGGCCAACTAACTGATGCTCAAGGAAAACGTGTAAACTTTGCCAACACTGTAATCATCATGACATCTAACTTGGGCATGCAAGAACTTAATGCTCAAGCTAAAAAAATCGGTTTTGCGGATCGCGACATGGAAGAAGATGCTAAGCAGAAACTAGAAAATGAATATGACCGCATTAAAAACGGTTTAATGGAAAAGCTTAAACAAGACTTGCGACCAGAATTTCTTAATCGTATCGACAAAGTCTTAATCTTCCGTCCGTTAGGAATGCAACAGCTCCGAAGAATTACAACAATTCAATTCAGCGATGTTCAAAAGCGGTTGGCATTACAACAAATTTCTCTTAAAGCAACTCCAGCGTTAACAAAGTTTATCTCTGAAAAAAGTTTTGATCCTTTACAAGGCGCTCGTTACATCCGTAAGAATATTCAAGACTTAATTAGCGATCCTCTAGCAGAGCAAATAATCGCACAAAATCTTTCTGCTGGCGCAACAATAACTGCGGACATCAAGAATGGCGAAGTGGTATTCTCTACTATTCAAGCAGTGCAAGCAGTCCCAGCTTAAGGACAACCTTAATTTAAGGGTTAAGTAAAACTTAAAGAAATATTGATAATTTCTTGAAATAGATTATGCCATGCTTTATGCATGGCTAATTTATTATCTTTTGGTTTAAACATTCTTGCGGATGCTTTCTATCCTAAATATTGTTTTGGATGTCGCCGAGCTTCAGGCTACTTATGCAAATTTTGTATCAATAAAGTCCCTGCCCTAAGTAAAAGCTTTTGCATTATATGCAACAAACAAAACTCACAAGGACTTACTCACCGTAGTTGCAAAAACAAGTTCACACCTGACCGACTCATTAGCGCTATGCCATATCAAAATGAAACAGTCAGCGACATGATCATCACAGGCAAGTATTATTTTATTCCTGAAGTTTTTAACGTTCTTGGAGCGCTAACAGCGAATATAATCTTAGAAAATCATTTAAACATTCCAAATGAAGACTTGAATGGTTTTGTTATTTGCCCAATTCCTTTACATAAACAAAAACAAAAGTGGCGTGGATTTAATCAAGTTGATGTTGCAGGGAAAATTATTGCCCAAGCATTTAATTTGCCATACATTCCCCTTCTAACAAGAAACAAGAACACCAAAACCCAAAAAGATCTAAACGCACAACAACGCGCAAGCAACGTTCAAAATGCATTCAGCTGTGAATACCAGCCGCCAAAAAAAGTCATAATTATTGATGATGTTACAACAACTGGAAAAACTTTTATAGAAGCTGCGCAGACCCTAAAACAAAACGGAGCAGACACAGTTTGGTGCATAAGCATTGCGAAAGATTAGCCAGCGCTACGCATCTACAACAGATTGCACCAATTGACCAAAACCCAATTTATCGTTAAAATATGAAAGTTAAACTCAATATCCTTTAATTTGGAGAGGTCGCATAGTGGCCTAGTGCGTCGGTTTGCTAAACCGATGTACGGTTGTAAAGCCGTACCGAGGGTTCGAATCCCTCCCTCTCCGCCAGAAAATATACTACCGGCATAAAGCCGGCTTTTTTGACCATAAATATAAGCTGAATATGTTACAATATAGTCACTTTTGGCGTACTATTTTGAGTACGTACATTTAACAAAACCTTGTAACAAACCCCAAAAGCAGACGTCTATATGAATGACAAAGCAAAACTAGAAGAAATATTGAAAAAGGCTCAGGCTGGTTCTGGTGATGCTTTGGCAAGTCTTTACAATCACTACTTTGATAGGATCTATCGATTTATATATTACCGAGTCAGTCATAAAGAAACGGCTGAGGATCTTACCGAAGATGTGTTCGTAAAGCTGTTCAGCAAAATTAGGGACTTGGAACAGACCGCAGCATTTGAAGGCTGGTTGTTCCAAATCGCCCGCAATAAAGTAATTGATTACTACAGAAGCAAAAAACAAACAGTTGCACTGGAAGATGTAGAAAGCACTCTTGAGTACGAAACGAACATTGTAGATGTAGTCAATCTTCAGACTCAGCAAATAGTTTTCATCAAACTATTGAAAGAGCTGAACCCTGAACAGCAACAAGTTATAAAACTTAAATTCCTCGAAGATTTAGATAACGAAGTTATTGCGCAAATGCTTAATAAGACTGAAGGCGCGATTCGAGTAATTCAACACAGAGCAATTTCAAAGCTCAAAGAACTTATAGAAAACTTAGACCAATGATAACCCCAGATAACATTTTTGCTGAAGCACTAGAACGCTTACATAACGGCGAAACATCATCACAAATAGCGCAAGACTACAAAGACTACCAGCAAGAACTGGAAGGTCTTTTAGCAGTTGCTGAAATGGGTTTAAACATTCCAAAGCTAACTCCCCCTGCTCCATACAAGCGACAGTTATTCGCAGAAAAACTTTCCAATAGCGCAATCACCTCTTCTGGATTCATGAATTTTATGCAATACATGCGTTTCGCTGCAATCCCTCTTAGCTTGGTTATTGCTTTAATAGGCGGTCGCTTTGCTGTAAATGCTACAGAAAATAGCATGCCTGGTGATAAACTATACAGCATCAAGCGCGCTACTGAAGAAGCTCGACTAACTCTTACTAGAGATCAAGAAAAAGTTGCCACTCTACATGTAGAACTGTTACAAAAACGTTTAGAAGAAGTTCGTAAAGCTGCAGACTCAGGTAATGTACAAGGCGAAGCTGCTGCAATAGCTGAACTCAAAACTCAAACTGAAAAAACTTTTGCAGAAGTAGCAACCGTTGCAACCGTAAATGCAATCTCCAAGCAAGACTCTAGCCTTTTGGATACTTTAGTAGCAGTAAACAAGGAAAAGAAAAATGTACTTGCGGCGATATCAGAAACTAGTACAACTGAAGATTCAAAAATGGTGGCAAGTATAGCTTTAGAAGACAGCAAAAGAAATGATATGACCTTAGCTAAAATGATAGCTACGGTAAATGATCAAGCGCTGGCAGAAATGCCAAACAAAATTTCTGTAACTGGCGATATTGCTTCCCATCTTAACAACCGCATAACAGTAGAAAAAAATACTTTCATAATTACAGATAAAACTACTATTATTGGAACTGATGGCCAGCCTATTGTAGACGCAGCATTAATTAAAGGACGCGTAACAATTACAGGCACAAGAATCGATAATGGCAATCCGATTGCAAAACAGATTCAGATTATGCCAGACAGCGGAATTGTTAAGGGTGATATTTCACCGACTAAACCTGTACAAAAACCGGTCACTCCAACAACATCCCAGCCAAATACAGTAACATCAACCACCAACCCTGTTGAACCGGAACCAGAACCAACCACCCCACCTCAAACAGTTGGCAGTGGATACATTACAGAGCCAAGCTCTCCTCAATACTCGAATTAAAAGCAAATCTAACTAACTTAAGTATAACTTCTGCTTCCGTAAATCGTTCCAGGGCAGTAGGCCGTCATTTTAAAACGGCTCTCTGCTCCGGAATGACTGTACTGGAAGAAACAGAAATTTTACAAAAAACAGGCCAAATTCTAGAGATAGGCCTGTTTTTATTTCAGTTGTAAAATGCAATAAATATTGCTATAATAACGCAGTAGCGACTTGGAGAGGTCGCATAGTGGTTTAGTGCAACGGTCTTGAAAACCGTCAGGTGTAAAAAGCCTCGAGGGTTCGAATCCCTCCCTCTCCGCCAGAAAATTTTCAAAACATAAACAAAATGGCCCGACAGCCTGAAACAATTATTGAATGGCAAGCTCCTGAGTTTCGCCATTACCCAAAAAATGCCGCATGGTTTATAACCTTTGGTTTAATTGTTGTAATGCTGATCGCTTATCAGATCTTTCAAAGCGATTGGTTCGGTGCCATTAGTCTATTAATAATTGCTATTTTATTTGCTGCGTTTGCGCTGCATCGCCCAAAAGAAGTGAATGTGCAAATTAGCACTCATGGAGTGCATATCGACGATACGCATATTCCTTACACGCACATTAAACAGTTTTGGATTGTAGAAAACGAAAAACACTACACTCTAAATTTAGAAACAACTGCTTATTTGAATCACTTGCTTGCCATTGAACTGAATGATCAAGATGCTGATGAAGTTCATGAAATACTTTCTGAACTACTTCCTGAAAATCAAGATGTGGAAGAAAATTTGGCGCAGCGAATTGCCCACAAATTTAAATTCTAAAACTGTCCTAAGTTTTCCCGCGTCAGCGGGTTTTTATTTTTTGAACTAGGATTTTTACAACAATGCCTATAACTGCAAATCAAAAATCTGAAATAAATCTTAATACAAAAATAAACTCACTACCTTTAGTTGGCCCCGCTCTAACTAAGGCTTTTAAAACTTTAAAAATAAATACTGTCCAGGATTTATTATATTATCTCCCGTCACGGTATATGGATTATAGAACTACTGTTGGAATTGGATCAGCACAA
>CAZGCV010000006.1:22362-33965 GCA_964524735.1 uncultured Candidatus Saccharibacteria bacterium
CAGCAGTTTTGGGTTTCGTGGCCGCATGCCTTACGCTGAAGCGTTTATAGAAGACGGTACGGGAAAAATACGAGCTGTTTGGTTTAACCAAAGCTATATTGCAAAGCAGCTCGAAATTGGTGCAGATATTATTCTTTCCGGAAAAGTGACTAGATACAAACAGCTTCAACTTACAAATCCAGCTTATGATTTAATAGATTCAACAACAACCGGACTTAATACAGGCAGGCTGGTTCCTATCTACAAACGCGGAGACTTAATCCCCTTACGCACTATGCGACGTCTGATTCAGTCTTGCTTGCATACTGCTGAACATCTTGAAGATTTTATTCCTTCAGATATCCAACAAAATAAAAAAATTATTAGCATTGCTGATGCAGTGCGTTTTTTGCATTTCCCGGAAACAAGTGAGCAAATTCACAGCGGTCGTTTTCGTATTGCTATTGATGATATTTTACCTCAACAGATAGCCGTAGAACTTCGTAAAAATCTTGAATCAACAAAGAAAAGTTTTAAAATGAAAGCTAATATTGACCAGGTTAAAGCCTTTCTTAAAACACTTCCATTCGAGCTAACAGCTAGCCAAAAACGAGCGACTTGGGATATTTTTCAGGACCTAGAATCAGGAAAGCCAATGAACCGGTTGTTGCAAGGAGATGTAGGAAGCGGAAAAACAATTGTAGCTTTAATGACCGCAATTGAAGTAAGTAAGTCTAAGGCTCAAACAGTATTGCTAGCACCAACTGAAATTTTAGCAAAACAGCATTATGAAACCTTTAGAGGATTATTAAATCCTGATTATACTGTTGGGTTATTTACCAGAACTTTTGCGGAAGTATCTGGAGAAACAATTAGCAAAGCAGAAATGACCAAGCTGATTGAATCAGGAAAAATAGATGTCTGTATTGGCACTCATGCGCTAATTCAAGGGAAAACAAAATTTAAAAATCTTGGGCTTGTTATTATAGATGAACAACATCGCTTCGGTGTTGCTCAGCGCAGCTTTTTACTTAATGATTCTAAAGCACCGCATTTACTTTCTATGTCAGCTACTCCAATCCCAAGAACTTTAGCCATGTCTTTATATGCTGATCTTTCAGTTTCTACATTAACACATGTTCCGAACGGAAGATTGCCAGTTTTAACTAGTGTTGTCCCTGAATCACAACGACATTTAGCATATGATTTTATTAAGAACGAAGTGATGAATGGACACCAAGCTTTTGTAGTAACTCCAAGAGTGGAAGATTCAGAAACAAGCGATGTCCGTTCTGTAAAAAAAGAATTTGAACGACTGCAAAAAGAGGTATTTCCCAAACTAAAACTTGGGCTGCTGTATGGAAAAATGAAAGGCACAGATAAAGACCAGGTAATGAATGATTTCGCTGCGGGTAATCTCGACATCTTAGTAGCAACTTCTGTAATTGAGATCGGGATAGATATACCAAAAGCCACTGCCATAATAATTGAAGGAAGTGAGAGATTTGGATTGGCTCAGCTGCACCAGTTACGCGGACGAGTTGGTAGAAATGAACTACAAAGTCGTTGTTTTTTATTTACCACCGAAGACAGTCACCAAGAAACCGAAAGACTAAAAATGATGGTTAAATCTAACGATGGTTTTGCTTTGGCAGAACTGGATTTAGAAACTCGAGGGTTTGGAGACTTGTTTGGAAAACAACAAAGTGGTTTTCTATTCAGATTCCCCCAATTCATTACAGTAAAGGCTTTAAAAGATGCTCGCGTAATAGCAGAACAAATATACAACTCTGGAAACCTAGACAAAAGGTCTAGTTTATACTTATCTGCGGAAGCTTATTTATCTGATATTCACGGCGAATAATGGATTTTCATTAAGTACTGTTGACAAACTCTGAAAAATACTGTATAAAGATAGAGTGTTCATATTAAGTTTTACATGAACACTGTTTTTGCAAAAACAATAAAAAATCTCGGAGGATAAAATAATTATGCAAGCAACTGCAGCACCACTGATCAGCCAACAACAGCCGCCTACCAAAAATCCAACAACCAAATTGAACCCAGAGGATTTCGAATGGGTCAAACAAAGAGGTAAAAAAGTGTATGCGAAAATTGACGGCATCATACAAGAAGTAAAAGTTGAATCTAAAGTGGATCCATATGACTGTCGCCATAACCGAACGTATGTTTGGTATGGCGAAGACTTTAAGAGAGGAACAAATCTCAAGTTGACTGATCTAAGACGCACTGCTGATGAAAAAATTCATTAGTATCAAAGCATAATTCAAAAAAAACAACTCCCAAGCAGTATCCGGGAGTTTTTTTATTTTATCTATTTAATTTTTAATTCACGGATGGTTTTCGTATCTTTAGAGGAAATCAATTTAGTAAAACCAAGCTTCTTTGCTTCTTTAGAACGCTTCTCAAGCTGAGATACATTTCTAATCTCCCCAAGCAATCCAACTTCTCCAAATGCAATAGTACCAGCTGGAACAGGAGTTCCGTAAAAAGAAGAAAGAATTGCCATTACCACAGGAAGATCTGCTGCACGTTCGTGAATTTTAAAACCACCTGCAACGTTTACATATACATCCTGATTAGAGAGATTTATTTGCAGAGTTTTCTGCATTATAGCCAAAAGCAGCTGCAAGCGATTTGCATCAAACCCGGAAGCAACTCGTCTAGGATAACTTAAAGAAGTAGTGTTAGTAAGTGCCTGTACTTCTACTAACAAGACTTTATTCCCCTCTAAAGTCGCTGTGACACAACTTCCGGAGAGAGGTTTATCTCTATGTTCTAAAAACATTGCAGAAGGATTAGCAACTTCGACTAAACCATCTTCTTTCATTTCGAAAATACCAACTTCCCCAACGCTTCCAAAACGATTCTTACTACTACGCAGCAATCTGATATCACCAAACTTATCACCTTCCAGATACAAAACAACGTCAACCATATGCTCTATGGTTTTTGGCCCTGCCAACATACCTTCTTTTGTCACATGCCCAATTAAAATAATCGCAACATGGTGCTCCTTTGCCAAACGCATTAAAGTATTTGTTGCATAAGACAATTGAGAAACACCACCAACCACACCATTAACAGAAGATGAGTTTAAAGTTTGGATGGAATCTATAATTACTAACTTAGGCTTAGCGGCCATAATAGTCGAAACAACAACATCTAAATCTGTTTCTGTCATTACTGCGATATCCGAGCCTGCAGAAAGACGACTATTACGCAGCTTAATCTGCTGAGCAGATTCTTCACCGGAAACATATAAAACATCTATAGAATTGCTCGCATTACCAGCAAGCTGCAAAGCCAAGGTGGACTTTCCTATCCCAGGATCACCTCCCAAAAGAACCAAACTACCTTCTACAATTCCACCACCTAATACACCATCAAACTCATTCATACCAGAAGAAAAACGGCTCTGATTCTTTCCAGAGACCTCTGAAAGCTGCTGAATTTGTCCAACCACTGAATTATTAGAAATACCGCTTTTACCCCCAGCAGATTTAACAATCTGCTCAGACATAGTATTCCATTCACCACATTGTGGGCATTTCCCCTGCCATCGCAAGCTGATATTCCCGCAATTTTCACAAACAAATTGTTTTTTTGTAGTTGCCATACTAAATCATCTTATCATATTTCAGGTAAAAATTAGATAAATTAAAAAGCAACTTCTAGACAGAAATTATTGTGCTAGAAATTGCTTTAATTTTTAAACTATTGC
Organism: uncultured Candidatus Saccharibacteria bacterium; assembly: GCA_964524735.1. Taxonomy (GTDB): domain Bacteria; phylum Patescibacteriota; class Doudnabacteria; order UBA920; family UBA920; genus UBA920. The sequence goes on from CAZGCV010000006.1 coordinate 26,087, forward strand.
ACTGAAATGTAATACAAAGCGTTGTCTTGAGCGTTTTTAAAGAATAAAATATCTTCGTTTGCGCTCAGGAATAAACTTTGAAGATCTACAGCAATTCCCGTCTGGAATTGTTGAGATTGCGCTGTAGCAACTGTAATTTTATGTACAACATCTTGAGTTAAGCCCTGCCCAGCGTTTCCTGTCGTCGGAACCCCAGCGTAAACAGTCTGACTATCTTTAGACCAAACAGCCTTGTTAACTGTAGTATAAACTCCCAAATTTTTGACTTCACCAGTTGCAATATCTGTCATCCACAAGCTAAATCTTTGGGTGCCTGAATCTCTTTTGGCAAACAAGAATTTTTTGCTGTCTGGACTCCAAAGCACGCCAGAGTTATAGCCATCTTTTACAGGCGTAGAAAAATTCTGCCCATCTGCGGAAACCATGTTAATCAAGTTCTTAGTATTATCTGCTGTCTGATTTCTGTAAAAAGTTATTTTACTGCCATCTGGAGAAACATTAACAATGTTATCAGGCTGGAACATGTCTGCGATATTTTGAAACCCAGTTGTATCTGGATTTGCAATTTTCATTGTAGATTTACCATTGCTATCGTTCCAGATATAAACTACTTTATCGCCGCTCGGCATCCAATCAATGCTGTAAATATTTTGTGGTATATCTGCGTAAGCAGCTTTTGAGCTGTCATATAAACTCCAACTCGGCTTACCGCCATTATTAAATTCAGCTATAAAATTATTACCTGTTAAAGGCCAAAGTATTTTAGAAATATTAGATTTTAGAGCAATGGAAAGTTCACGCTTATTACTTAACAACGCTGTTCCGCTGTTAATTTGCAAATCGGTTTGAAACAACTGTCCGCTATTACTAAAGTAAGAAATCCCATTACCTTGAAAAAATAGCACAGGAGATATTACAGGATCAGAAGCATCAGTAAGACGAATAGCTCCTGAAGTTGGCTGTTGCGGCTCTTCTGGCTGAGTTGGCTCTTCAACAACTGGAGTTTCTATAACAGGGTTTTCTAAAACCGGAGTTTGAGGTGTTGAAGTTTGGCTACGGCTATAAATCAAAAAGCCTAATGCACCAACAATTAGAATGAAAATTGCGCCTAGAATGGCAATAGCTCGTTTATTCATGATTTTTGTTCGGTTTTGTAATTTGTTTCTAAAGAAATCTTTTATTTAGTATACCATTTTGCGTAAAAAATTCAAAATATAAACGAGTAATTTTAACCGCCAGAAACTGGAGTCATTACTTGCTTACAAATATCATTAGCAAAACTTGCGGAAGTTCCTCCACTCCACCAATCATACACAGAAGCTGCTGCACCAGTTATCGCGCCAGTAACGCCACCACCTCCTAAACCTGAAGTTTCGCACAAATAATAGACAAGGCCTCCAATAAAGGCAACCAGAATTAAAAAAGCGATTATATCGATGGCTATCAAAATTAATTTTTCCCACCAAACCATACCTTGTAAATGAGGAATACCGTCTAATGCAGGAATTGATCCTAAAATCATATAAATATTCAAGACGACTAAAATTGGGATTGCGAAAAATATTCCTGCCACTGAGAACATCAATACTAACCCAATTAAAAACCAAATAAATATTCCTACTTTTGTTCCGGCTCTAATAGCTAAAAAAGTGGCTTGTTTTACATTTCCTTCTTTTAATTCAAAGGCAGCATCTACGGCATCATTAATACCCAAACTTATTGCTATGTCTAACAGCATAGACAAAATAAACCCAAGTCCAAAAGTGGCTGCACCAGTAGCAACACCCGCAGCTGCGATACCACCTTCCACTGCAGCCATTGTTCCAGCTTTAGCCCCTACTTTTGTGCCTGCCTGAGCAGCACCTTTTGCTGCACCTTTAGCTACAGCTTTACCTGCTGATTTTCCCGCCGACTGAATTGCCTTTTTCCCGCCTTGCTTAATTGCAGCACCAGCACCTTTTTCTAAACCTTTCTCAAACCCTTGTTTAATGCCTTGATTGGCAATTTTCTTTCCTATTCTATCCTTAGCAAAATCTCGAGTTTTTTGTTTTGCATAATCTTTTACTTCCTGTCTAGCTTGAGGTGAATCTTGATTCAACGCATTTACTACATTACTAGGAGCTCCTACCCGCTCTGCTAAACGACCAGGAACATTAGCAGACCCCTTGCGCATAAGACGCTTGGCTTCTTCTATTAGTCTTTTTTTGTCTTTTTGCTCAGATGACTCAGGTGCGACAGAAGGTGTTGTAGGATTATTAAATTGTGCATCTTGAACAGGGTCATCTGTCACTGGAACTTCTGGATCTATGCCTCTACCAAAAACATCTCCACCATATTTTGGAAGAGATGAATCTGCCTCTGACCCCCGGTTTAATGTATTGTCCAGAAGAAACCGCATGAATGCAATTTAATTAAGTATCTAGATCTTGCTTACTTTGCTCAATTTCCAAAAGCTGTTTCGGATCTGTTGTAATAATTTGGTCTTCAACATAAGATGCGTAGATTTTTATTGCTGCATGCTTTAGACCAGCAAAGAAAATCCCTTCTCCTACATCACTTTCTAGCAAAAGATACTTCTCCCCTTCAGTCAAGAAGAAAGTTTCTGCAACAATATCTATAGCTGCCGGACTTTGTTTAAGAAGCAATTGAATAGAAGAGTTAGTTACAATTGGTTTTCCATACGGACTTGCCATAAAGTCAGCAACGTCCTGCGTAATTGTAGTCAAACCAAGATAATATTTACGGGCACGTTTAGCGATTCCAAATACGAATCTAGCAGAGTCTTCGTGCTGCATCATAATCCAGGCTTCATCAAGAACCATAATACGCTTTTTCAATTCACTGCGGACCAAATTCCAAATATGTCCAAGCGTAATATACATTGCAATCGGACGAAGCTGGTCTTCAAGATCGCGAATTGAGAAAATCAACAACTGATTGTTTAGCTGAACATTTGTTGCCTGGTTAAGCAAGCCAGCAAAAGTACCATTTGTAAACTTTTCTAACCGCTGCGCCAAACTTTCTGCTCCAACAATGCCATTTAAAATATCAATTAAATCGGACATGACTGGCATTTCTGCAGTGCGAAAATCTGCTGTTTCTGTAATATCTTTCTTCGCGTAGGTCTGCCAAATTGCTTTATCAAGAATTGCTTCTTCTGTTGGATCAACTTTTCCTAAAATTAAATTCATTAAACCAAGGAGGTTTATAACCGCACTACGCAACACATCAGCCGGATCTTCATCCTGAATTCCAATAGGTAAATCGAAAGGGTTGATGCGAAAATCTGAATTCAAAGAAATATTCAAATAAGTTCCACCAACTGCTTCTGCCAAATGTTGATATTCATTTTCAGGGTCAATAATAATAACTTCTATTCCTACCATAAGCGAACGCAACACCTCTAACTTCACTGCATAAGATTTACCAGCACCAGACTTCGCGAAAACAACAAAATTAGCGTTTTCCATCTGAAAACGATCGAACAAAATTAAGCTATTATTGTGTCGGTTAATTCCATAAAGAATACCGTCATTGCCTGTTAAATCAGAAGATACAAAAGGAAATGTACTAGAAAGCGGACTAGTGTTTAAATTGTTTGCAATATTTAACTCATCCAAACCAAGCGGAAGAGTTGAGTTAAACCCAGGCTCAGTCGCCAAAAGAGCGCGTTTAGTAACAACAAGTTTTGCGCCCAAAGCACTTTCTAAAATAGTTGAATTTTTATCAAGTTCTTCAAGGGTATTGGAGTATAGCGTAAAATACAAAGCGAAACGGAAATATTTTTCAGTTCCCTGCTGCAAAGAATCACGAAGTTCTTCTACGTCATGGTATGCAGTTTCTAAAAGCGGATTACGCACCAGACCTTTTTCCTGCTCCACCATTATTTGAGAGCCAATTTCTCCAACCTTGGACTTTAACTTTTTCAAAACTACCCCAGAATCTACTGGATAAATAAACATAGAAACATCTAGAGCAGATTCAGAGTTAATAATAAAACTCAGCCAATTTGAAGACAAAAAACGAGGATAAGCCAAAGCAAAAAACGTACGGGCAAATTTACCGTTAATTTCAAAGTATGAATTAGTAAAACTTAAAGATGACGGAGCGATTAAGTCTTTTAAGGTTGTCAGACCTTCACTGAACTCTTTTTCTACCTCTGCCAGCTTGGCATCTGCAGAAATCTGTCCTTTTAAAAGCTCTAGATCTTCGCGCTTTTTATCTAATTCTGATTTGTTTAATGAAAATAAAGCCATTTTTTGTTTTAAATTATTCCTGTGGTTGTTCAGTAATAGTTACGTTTGGAAGCTGGCTAGCATCTATTGCCGGTCCAGCACCAAAGTTATATGAGTTATACACTAATTCAATTAACTGGTCGGTATTCAAACGAACAACTCGCAAACCAGCACTACCAAGGTTAGCAGCAACAGAACCAACACGTTCATCCAACTGTTTCTTATAATCAGTAAAGGCTTGCTGCTTAGCACTTATTTGCTGAGTCTTCCCAGTCCCGAAAATTTTACTAAACAAACCACCACCTGGCGTTGTTGCTGTAACACTCATTTCATACGGAACAATTACATAGAAATTTTTATTCATCACATTAGCTGATTCAACCAATCGGTCAATAAAATCTATATACTCACCTGTTTGCATTCGCAGCAACTCATTTGTTTGGCGTTCCATCATACCTTTTAATTTTTCTCGGTATTCGCCAACATCCATTTTTCGAGATTGAAGCAAAATCTGAATGTGGAATTCAAGGGAGTTTAAAAAACGCTGATAGCTGTAAATTAAAGCATTTTGCTCTTCTTCGCTTTTTAAGTCAAAATTAGTACTTGAAACTGCAATAACTGCACGCAAAGTACCGTCCTGCATGATAATGCAGTCATCACGTATTTCAGAGAACTTTAAAAAGTTCTGAGTAGGTATTCCGATCTGATTCTTTTTTGTTTTAGTTTCTGCCATTTTATTTCAAAAGTATTATCTTTATGAATTTACCTTAGCGGCTTTGTTTTCTTTAATTCGCTCAAGCAACACCGTTTGCTGAGAAGACTGCTGCTGCAGCAAATAGTTCAATTCTTTAATTTTTAAAGCTGATGACTTGTGGTCTTTAGGAGCAGGGGCTTCGTTCACAACTACAGGAGTTTGTTCTTCTGTAATAGTCTGAGCCTGTTTATGAAAAACATAAACTTTTGCGCCAAACAAAAACCGAACAAAATTTCCTGCGCTTGAATATAGCGGTCGACCGTTTAACCTGCCAAAAGCTAGAGCCAAAGCTGGCAAGCCAGTTAGTATACCAACTCCGATTGTTAAAGGTATGCTATTTGCTATTGAATAAACCGCAAAAGTAATAACAGCTGCAGCAAAAACAATGCCGAATTGCTTAAAAGACAACCCGCCAATAATTCTATCTTCTACGTCTGTAAATTGTGGTACAGGAAATTGCATTAGCTAACTATATTACTCTATATATTATACCATTTATTGCTGATTAAACCGCATATGGCGAAGCAAATCAGTAATAAACTCAAACTCGCTTTGTGTAAGCGATGATTTTTCTTTGTTCAACATCGCTTTACCGGAATCTATATAAGCTTTATACAAAGGACTTGATTCTAAAATCTGTAAAACTCTAAAGTATCCATAATGCTGTGTTGCTCCTAGAATAGCGTTAACAACTGATTGCAAGTCAAACTCTCGCAAAGTCTCGGGAGCAACTTGCTGAAGTTCTGCAATAGTTTGAATAGACATTTGCTTATTAGACGGCTGAGAAGGTTGTGATGGTGGAGCAGATTGAACAGGTTGAGAAGCTGGGGCTGGAGTTGGTTGGGAATTTGGGATTGAAGCTGGTCGTGATGGAACTGAAGCAGGTTTTGGAGAAAGCTTATCAATAGCAACTTTAGCTGGTGATGGTACTACTGCAGCAGGCATAGTTTTTGCAACAGAAGGCGGTACTGAATGAGTCATATTCAAATCTGTTGGAATGTTCGCCAAATGATTAAGCGCCGGAATGCTTTGTGGTGGAGTTACAGGTTTTGATTGAGTAGGTTGAGAGGTTTGAAGATTTTGCACCACCTGATTAACAGAATGACTAACATTTTCAGTGACAGCTAAAATTTCTTCCAGCTCACCAAGCTGTTTATCGTTCATAAGCTCAAGCAAATTCAACCAATCACTTTTTTCGTGATCAGCCATTAATTTACTAGCTTGAATTTTATTTCGGATATCTTCTATCCTTTTTTCGTTAAACATATTATTGTTTATTTTGATTTCGCTTTCGTAACTCCTGCAACTTTAGCTGTATAATATCTGTCTTATCTGCTTGATCTTGTTTAAAACGCCGTTTCTCTTCTTCTAGACTAATATTAGTCGGATCCATTACCACCCCTACTTTTTCTCTAGGTTTTTTATTGATAAGGTCATGAATCTGTCCTGGATTTGCTGCATACTGACCAGGCATTTTCACCTGCGGAGCTTGTTGGCTTTTTACTGGCACAGAAGGCGCTGAATATTTATTATTCTGCAATGTAGCTGCAGGGGTTGCGCGAACAGACTCATTTACCTGTCTCCGAGTATTATCTGATGGAGGCATTGTAATAACCGACTGTGCAATACTGGTGCGATCTTCTACTACGGTTTCTTTTAAAATATCCGCTTGAGACGTAGCCTGAAACCTAATTCTCTCATAATCTTCTATGTCTTTTGGATCAATAAATGGCTTGAATAACCAGTTATACAACTTCAAAATTGATGTAAGGTGACCTTTCTCTTCATCGCTCAGACTCTTAACATTTATACTTGTACCCATGTACTGAATGATGTTATACATTGAACGGTCTCCAGAAGAAGCCGAAAATTCCATAAAATCATCAATCCATTGTTTAATGTTTTTTTCTTTTCCTAGCAAACTTAGATTTAACTCTAAAGCTTTTCTAAAATCCAATACATCAGTAGAATCTGTGATTCCTTGATAATAACAGAATCTTTCAATTTCCATATGCAAATCACCATTGTTAAGCAAACTATTTATCCGACCACTTAACATGTTTACAACTTCAATATGAGGTAATGTATGCAAATATAATATTTCTAATTTATCAAATAATTCAGATAAAGATGCAGATAAAATAGAATTAACTGGTTGATTAAATCTTATATCTAAAATTAAAGCGAGTAATGCTTTCTGTATAATCTCCTGATCAATTTCCAATATAAGTTTTACTTCTTTCTCTATTTCTAGAGTATCTCCAATTTTGATATCTTCATACCATGAGGAAACATTCGCAAAAAGATTACTTATATCTAATGCAATATATTCAGTACCCACCCTATTAATTTGCTGGGACAAAAATGCCAAAGACCATTTTCCTAAATAAGGTAAAACAGGGAGCAAAATTTCATTCGCTTCCTTAGGCCAATCTGAATCATTGAGTTTTAAAGACAATTCGTTATAAGTAAACATTTTCAACTTTGGTATTGATTTTATATCAGACAGTCCTTAAATTACTAGAAGCCATTATCTTTATCATATTTTTTTCTAAGTTTATCGTTTGACAGAACTCTTAGCGCTTCTAAGGCCTTTTCATATTGATCAGACAGTTTATTTTTTTCAGGACCTTCAGGCATACTATTCCATTTATCAGGGTGTACTGTTCTGAGTACTTCATTAAATGCTTTTCTTATATCTGGTTGAGTTGCATTTTTGCTAACCCCCAGAACTTCATAATGACTAAAATCAGTTTGATATCCTCTATAAGCACGTTTATTTGTTCCACCAGATCCACCTGTTCCTCCACCGCTTCCTGGAGGAGGAGTTCCGCCTGTTCCACCAGATCCACCTGTTCCTCCACCGCTTCCTGGAGGAGGAGTTCCGCCT
>CAZGCV010000006.1:34065-37787 GCA_964524735.1 uncultured Candidatus Saccharibacteria bacterium
GTTCCACCAGATCCACCTGTTCCTCCACCGCTTCCTGGAGGAGGAGTGTGTCCAAACAAATTATCATATAGTTTTATACGATTATTTGCTTCTGTAAAACCATGCTCTTGTACTAGTTGATCATACAAGCTAGACCTACCTGAAACCGAATAGACTTCTTTAAGTTTATTAACTTTTTCAGTTGGTCCAGTTTGAAATTTATTAATAAAATCTTGGTTCTCTAAAACATTTGAATTAATTCTGCTCATCACCTTAGTCTGAGTATCGGTGAAATTATATTCACCTGTACCTTTACCGTCATTATCAATTTTTTCATACACCATATCATCCAAACTAGTCTGCTTCAAATCATCCATGAAAGAAGATTTACTTCTTTGCTTAACATTGCTTTCAACCCATTTTTCATGATCCTCAGCCATAAACTTACCTCCAGCGAAATCTGAATCTAAATCTCGAAGTTTGGCTTTACCATCCTTATCACGAGCAATATTACCAGCATAGTGAGACTTACCTTTCTCTTTCTTTGCACGGTCATCAAAATGTTTAGCCATTGCCAGAGTATCGTCATCTGACATACCAGTTTCTTTCTGGATAGCTCTCAAAGCCTTATTTAAACCAGCAGCATTTTTAGTATATTTGGTCTTACCAGAGGGATCTAGTTTTTCAGCTGACTCAATTATATCTTCAAAATTTCCATTCTTAGCTAATTGATGCATTACCGCCCCAGTGTCTAGACTGTTACGCTTTTTGATACTTTTACCCATCATCTCTTTCAATGTTTCAGAATCTTCAGAATCCAAAGCTTGGTCTTTGGCTCTATCCCTATATTTAGCCATTGGACTTCCTTTTTCTTTGGCTCCAGCTAAATCAGCCAAACGTCTTGCTTCCCGTTTTTGACGATCAGCTTTTGGCTCAATTAATTTTGTTTTCTGTAAAGCTTTAGTAAATTCAACCGGTTTTGATGCAGCTGTAATTGCTTTAGCAAAGCCTTTGTAACCTTTTTCTTCAGCCTTAGAAGCTGCTTTATCTACCCCCCAATCTTTAGCAGACCCAGCCCACCCCAGAGGTTTTTTGAAAGTGTTTTTAAATCCATTTTCAGCCCAGTTTGCAATTTTGCCATTAATTGCCTTTGCACTTCCAGCGCTAAAACCTAGGGCAGTTTTCATACCAAAGAACAAAACAAACAGAACAATAAAGTGACTTACTATTGTCAAAGCGCCACCAACTATGTCTGATGCTAAATTATCTCCTACTGTAATTACAGAACCAACATTCGAAGAAGTGGCGGTTGCTATTAACGCAGCGATATTCAAAAAGAAAACCATAATAGGAGTCATGAATGCATACTTCACGAACTCGTCCCACCAACGACGAGTATATGAACTTGTTTCATTCATCACAAAACTTATGTACGCGATTGGCGAAATCATGTACAAAATCATCAAGCCTACTAACCGAACAGCAAGGAAGCCAGCAATCGCTATAAACGAGAAGAATGCGGCAACAGCAAGCATAAGCAAAATGATTGGCTTAGCCATGTCCGTAATAGCCAAATTCGCATTCACTTCTCCATTAGACCCACCAACCGCCGCATCTCTAAATGCGAGCATAGGCTCAACCATAAGCTTTGTACCCAAAGCTTCTATTACTCTTGTATCTCCAGGTAAAAATTGAGATTGTACAGTATCTGCAATACCAACAACACCTTGCGCAATTACCAAACTAAAATTAACCAACAAAGCCATTAATATTAGGCGAATTACAAAACCTCGAGCAGCACCAGCATCATCTCTTTGAAACAAAATACGCAACCCAACAACCAACAAAGAAATAATAAAGAAAATATTAGCTAAATTACGAAGTATTAACCAACCAGGATAAATAATATTTACAAAAGCATCTTTATAAGGCTGAACATCCAAAAGCGCCTTAATCACAGGCACTATAAAGAACGCAAAAATGTTATATATCATTGAAGTCAAGAAAATGACTATCGCCGATATAATTCTTATGATGAAATCATAAAGAGTGGTTGATAAATTTTTAGAACCACCACTTTCTGTATTACCAGTAACAACATCTGAATATCCAGGAACTGAGCTCGGAACCGCATCATCTTTATGCTGCTCAAGCAACGCTCTCGTATCATAAATTTGAAAATATATTTTTTGCACAGGTTCCTTGCCATAACTAAAACCTGCTGGAGAAAACCCATTACGGATTGTAATAGGCGCTGTTACAAAAATAGTTGTGGCCTGTGTCAACCATTGAGTCCAACTCGAAGCAACATTAATAGTCGGTAGTATATTTAATGTAGACACATCTCCTGAATTCCCTCTAATGCCTATATTTGAGAGCGCCTGATAAGAACCTAGCCTAACTGGAGTATTTACATCGTCACCTTTGGTGATTAGACTTACTGATGGACTTACTTTTTGAACCTTCCCTGAATCACAAGTATATTGAGTTGATGAAAATACAGATACTGCACAAATATCTTTGTTTTGCTGATTACTATTCTCAACATTAACTAGCAAAACCTCTCTCGCATGATGCGAAGATGACAAAAAATAACTAAGATTAGGGTATTGAGCAGCTAGTTTACTATAAGATATTACAGTTCCGCTACTACCAATTCTAAGCGAGTTTATTGTACTACTCGAACCTAAGCTTAAAGTAACCGGAACACCTCCAGAATTATCAAACTCAGATATCGATATAACTTTTTTCTTTGCATCTGCTGATGCAGTATCTGGAACAGCAATAAAGCCATCCTTACTTATACGGAAAAAGTTTCTGCGAGAATCATTGGTCGAACTTTTGATTTTTACTCCAAAGAATATTTCATCAAAAGATACAGTATCAGGGTCAGTTGGAGCCTCTTGGTTGGAAGTTGTGCCTGTTGGTAAAGGTGGGAGCTGTTGCGTAGGATCGTCTGTTACTATTGCAGATCCCCAAGCCATGGGAATTTCAGAAGTTATCTGTAATTCGCTTGATCCTGATAAATAAGTATAAATAAAACCACTAGCAGGATCAGGGTGATAAGTATATCCATCTCTTGTCTGTGTTCTAATAGAACCAGGTTGAATAGGTTGATCACCCATCAATGATTTAATGGTTACGGTTTGCTGAGCCACATAACCATACTCATTACCGGACTTAAAAAATTGAGCTCTTACTTTTTTACCAGGTGAAAAATAATCTCCTGCAACCCTACTGTTATACAAATAAAAAACAAATTCATAAGAATTTTTACCTGATTCCTCGCATGACAAAGCGACTGCCTTAGCAGCTTCAGTCTGATTAAATGTCATTTTAATCTGTAAATCAAAAGATTCTTCCCACTGAACCTTATTTCTTGATTTTACAAAATCATAAACGATATTTGATTTGATATTAGATTCAGTGCAAGGAACGGAACCTCTAATCTGAGCTTTAGCCTCATTAGCTGAAAAGTTTTGACCAGACAAAACTGGAAAAATACTGAAAAATATCAGTATTATTGCGGAAAGTAAAAATAATTTTTGTATTTGTTTCTTGAACCTGAAAATGTTCATAAATCTGATTTTCTTACGCTAATTATACCACATACATAGTCCAAAACCCAAAATGGATAACTCATATCCAGAACAATAAAAAACCGCTCTATATTATAGAGCGGTTAATTGAAAATTTTATCGGAAACTAGGCACAGAGCCACGAGGACTAAACCCAGCAGAACC
>CAZGCV010000007.1:0-37425 GCA_964524735.1 uncultured Candidatus Saccharibacteria bacterium
CGATTTTCAGTTTCAACAACTGATGCAGTAATTTTATCTCCTGGCTTAAGAGAGTTAAGAGTTGCTTGATCATCGTAAAGTTCACGACCGCGAACAACACCAACACCATAACCAGCCAAGTCTATGTAAACTTCATTCTTGCTTACAGAGATCATTGTACCTTCGACCATATCGCTTGGTTTTAGAACGCGGATTTCAGCACCGCTTTCCAAAAGATCGCTCATATTTTGAGCATTTGCATCGCCAGTCACTTCGTGACTAACGATTTCTTGTTCCTGCTGTTCTTCTGAAACAGCTGCAGTATTTTCTTCTGCCATTTTTAATTAGCTTTCCTAATATACAAACGCCAACCTTTCGGTGGCAAATAAAAAACAACGTCTAGATTACGTTGTGTAAATTCTAAAAACGAGGGATTGTATATTAATTATTAAACGCGCCCATTACTTTGACTTACTGGGGGTTAAAATTTAAGTTTGGCTTAGCCTAATTTAAGTCAGGCAACCGAGGGCGACGTGCGCCAGTAAGTAGGGGAATTATAGCTTTTTTCTAAGAAAAAGTAAAGGTATTTTATCAAAATTTAATTTGTTAGCAGCTCTTAAAAATGATATAATTTCCTTATGCAAATCCATTATTTCGGCCTTTCCAGCTTTAAAATAGTCACAAAAGAGGCCACTGTAGTAACAGACCCATTCGACAAGGAAACCGGACTGCTTTCACCACGAGGCGCAGCCGACATAATCATCCTTTCAGAAAAAAACAATCAGCTATACAACTCAGTATCTGGCTTTGCCGGGGAACCATTCATGGTAGATGACCCAGGTGAATACGACATTAAAGGAGTAACTGTAACTGGAATTCCTTTAAAGCAAGATGATGCCGGCAAAGACGGTAAGCCTCGCTATGTAACAGCAACGCTAATTGAGTCAGAAGATATTAGAATTCTCAACTTAAACCACATTCGAGAATTCAACATGAAGGAAAATGATGTTGAAAGCTTGGGCGAAATCGACATTCTAATTATCCCAGTAGGCGGCAACAGCGTAATGACTGCAAAAGATGCAGAGAAGGTAATTAACGAAATTGATCCGAAAATAGTCATCCCTTCACACTACGCAACCGACGGATTAAAACTTCCTTACGATAAAATTGATGTATTCATCAAAGAAACTGGAAGCAAAACAGAAAATCTTGAAAAGCTTATCATCAAGAAAAAAGATTTGACCCCTGAGACAATCAGACAAATCAAAATTTTGGAACCACTTCGCTAAATAAAACCAAACTTAAAAAAATGCCAGTCAAAAAATTTATTCATCATGTTCGCTCAAAACCAGAGAACAAACGCGATCGGTACATTTGGATAATCGCCGGTTGTGTTACAGCTCTACTGATTGTTATATGGATGATCGTAGGCAACGGACGTCGCGCAACTCCAGACGAAAACTTTTTTGACACATTTAACCAAGGATTAGAAGAAGGCCGAAACACCTTTGAAGAGAATCCACTAGAACCTTAGCCAAACCTAACAGAAGAATTATGCCAAAAGACGCAAAAGAAGAATTAGGACAAAATTTAGGAATAATCAAAACACGATTCTTGGAACAAGAAATGCAAGAGTCATTTTTGGATTATGCGATGAGCGTTATTGTAACTCGCGCTCTTCCAGATGTTCGTGACGGACTTAAACCTGTTCACCGTCGTATTTTGTACGCAATGCAAACTTTGGGATTGCGTCATACTGCTAAGACCCGTAAATCTGCAACGGTTGTCGGTGAAGTTCTAGGTAAATATCACCCTCACGGCGATGTAGCTGTATACGACTCCATGGTTCACATGGCACAAGACTTTGCTTTGCGCTATCCGCTAATCATTGGTCAAGGAAACTTTGGTTCCATGGACGGCGATGGAGCTGCGGCAATGCGTTACACAGAAGCTAAAATGTCTGCGCTTGCAAGCGAGCTTTTAGAAGATTTAGACAAAGATACAGTAGACTTCCGCGACAACTACGACGCTACTGAAAAAGAACCATCAGTTCTTCCAGGAAAACTGCCACAACTTCTTTTGAATGGCACTCTTGGTATTGCAGTTGGAATGGCGACAAATATTCCGCCGCATAACCTAACTGAAATTACTAACGCTATTAATGCGATTATCGATAATCCAGATGTTACATTAGATGAACTTTCAGACATTGTACAAGGCCCAGATTTCCCAACTGGTGGAATTATTTACGACCGTGCTTCTATTAAAAATGCATATTCAACAGGCAAAGGAAGTATTGTAATGCGCGGCAAGACTGAAATAGAAGAAATGAAAAATGGCAGTCACCGCATTCTTATTACTGAAATTCCATACCAAGTTAATAAAGCAACAATGCTTCAACGCATTGCAGATTTAGTTCGCGATAAAAAACTTGAAGGAATTAAAGACGTTCGTGACGAATCCGACAAAGACGGCGTGCGTGTTGTAATCGAACTAAAGAGAGAAGGATTGCCAAATAAAATTTTGAACCAGTTATTCTCTTACACTCAGCTTCAGGAAACTTTCCACATGAACACATTAGCACTTGTAGATGGCCTTGAACCGCAAGTGTTAAACATCAAGTCAATTCTTGAACAATACATAGAACACCGACAAACAGTTGTTCGTCGCCGTACAGAATTTGAATTGCGCAAAGCAAAAGAGCGTGAACATATTTTAGAGGGATTAAAAACTGCCTTAGACCATATTGATGAAGTGATTAAAATCATCCGTGCGTCTTCTGACCGTCACGATGCTCAGGCGAAGTTAATCAAAAAGTTCAAACTTACAGAAATTCAGACTAACGCAATTCTAGATATGCGATTACAAACTCTTGCTGGTTTGGAACGCAAGAAGATTGAAGACGAACTTGCTGAAAAGAAAAAACTCATCGCTGAACTTGAAGGAATTTTGGCTTCCAAGAAAAAGATTTTGGGAATCATCAAAACCGAAGTTACAGATCTACGCGACAAATACGGCGATGAGCGTCGCACTCAAATTGTTCCGCAAGCAATTGGCCAATTCAATGCTGAAGATCTTATTCCTGAGAACAGCGTAATAATTTCTATCACCAAGTCTGGTTACATTAAACGCCAGTCTCCGGACACTTACCGCCAGCAGGCGAGAGGTGGTAAAGGAGTAATTGGTCAGACCTTGAAGGAAGAAGATATTGTTGAATCAGTTCTTTCTGCAAGCAGCCACGATGACATCATGTTCTTTACAAACAAAGGCCGTGTACTTGTAACTAAAGCTTACGAAATTCCGGAAAGTTCTCGCACTTCAAAAGGACAAGCTTTAGTAAACTTCCTGCAACTAGGTAGCGGTGAAAGCGCAACTGGTGTTCTTGCTCTACAAAAAAAGAGCGAAGCTAAATACTTGGTTATGGCAACTCGCAATGGTTTAATCAAAAAAGTTGCTCGCGAAGAATTCTCTAAAGTTCGCAAATCAGGGATTATTGCAATCGGACTTAAAGGCGATGATGAACTGCGCTGGGTAAAACCAAGTTCCGGTGCAGACGAGATTATGCTTTCTACAGAAGATGGTCAAGCAATCCGCTTTAAAGAAACAGATATTCGCGCTATGGGACGAAGCGCTGCTGGAGTAACTGGCGTACGTCTAAAGAAAGAAGATCATGTAATTTCTATGGACATTATTACCAAAGAAATGGAAGGACAGAACAGGGAAGTACTTGTTGTAACAGAACATGGTTTAGGAAAGAAAACTCCAGTCAAAGATTACAAAGTTCAAAAACGTGCTGGAAGCGGAATCAAAACAGTAAAGATTACCGCAAAAACAGGCAAGATCGTTTCTATGGCAATCCTTACACCAGAAGATGCTGAAACCAAAGATCTGCTTATTATTTCCAAACAAGGGCAAACTATTAAAACCCCTTTGAAGACTATTTCAACTCTAGGAAGAGCTACTCAAGGCGTAAAAATCATGAGACTAGCAGATGGAGACACAGTAGCAAGTGCTGCTGTAGTGTAAAAACTATAAAAAAGACCCGAAATCGGGTCTTTTTTTATTATCCTATTTTCGCTATAATACTCTAGTAATTCACTAAATTATGCGCGTGTAGCTCAGTTGGTTAGAGCACAAAGCTTATACCTTTGCGGTCCCTGGTTCGAGTCCAGGCACGCGCACCAGTGAACTTATATTTTATATACAGAAAATGGACGCAGAGAAACAACAAGAAATTTTTGATGATAAATACCAGTCCAAACTTGGCCTGTCTTACCAAGATTGGATAGCAACTGCTCCAAATACAGAATCTGAAGCATACGAACTTTGCGCTCAAATAGACAATGAACTTAAGAATACTTACGAAGAATGGTTTGAAGCAACAGGAGACAAACGAGAAGAACTTGAAAACTATCGAGATCGCTTAAAACTTGAATACGATATTATAGAAGAATTATTTGGTCTGGAATTACACGACCGCTAAAACAATGCTATACATTGTTCCAACACCTTTAGGAAATTTAGGAGACACAAGCCAACGCGCTAAGGGAATCTTAAGCGCGTGTGATTTTATTATTGCCGAAAATCCAAGTACAACTCACAAACTTTTACAACTTTTAGAGCTTCCAAAAAAGGAAGTCATACAACTCGCAGACCACAATGAACGAATTGTACTCCAAGACTATGTTAAACGTTTGAAAAACGAAACAGCTTGTTTGGTGAGCGACGCAGGAACTCCAACTATTTCTGATCCTGGTTTTCGTTTGGTTCGCGCAGCAAGAGAAGAAGGAGTAGAGGTTGTTTCAATTCCAGGACCTAGCGCTGCTATTACAGCCTTAGCCGGTTCTGGACTACCAACTGACCGTTTTCTGTTCATTGGTTTCTTTCAAAAAACTGAACACAAAGTTATTGAAGCAATAGAATCAGCAAAGAACGCCGAAGCTACTTTAATTGCATATGAATCTCCTCAGAGGATTATCAAAACTTTGGAATACATTAATAAAAGCTTTCCGGAAACAAATATAGTAGTAGCAAGAGAGCTTACCAAACTCCACGAAGAATACCTAACAGGCAAACCTGTAGCGGTTATAGAAACCTTAAAAACCAAACCAAGCGTCAAAGGAGAGATTACTCTATTATTAAGCTTTAAATAATCTTAAGGATTAGAAATGTCAGGGCATAGCAAATGGTCAACAATTAAAAGGGCGAAAGGCGCAGCAGATGCAAAGCGTGGTGCGCTTTTCGGCAAGCTCGCAAAAAAGATATCAGTAGCAGTAAAAGAAGGTAATTCTGGAGATCCGTCATTTAACTCACGCCTTAGGTTAGAAATAGAACGTGCGAAAGCCTCTGGAATGCCAAATGATAATATAGACAGAGCAATAAAGAAAGGCTTAGGACAAGATGGCAGCGCTGCATTGGAACAGGTAGTTTATGAAGGCTATGGGCCTGCTGGATCAGCTTTTTATATAGAAGCCATCACCGATAGCCGCAACCGCACCGTTCAAAACATCAAAACAATCTTTACTAAGCACAATGGAAATCTTGGGGCACAAGGAAGCGTAGCATGGCAATTTACCAGAAACGAAGAAGGTGAGCTAGCAAGCAGCACACCTCTTGAACTTTCAGATGAAGATTTAACTAAGGCTGAAAAACTTTTCAATGCATTAGATGATGATGAAGATGTTACTGCAGTGTACACCAACATCGTTTAACATTTCTCTATCAAAAACAGAACTTAAATAAAATGATTTATCTTGGCATAGACCCTGGAACAGCAACAACTGGATTTGGAGTCATCAAAAAAATGAACAATGCAAAACAAGAATATGAGATTCTTGATTTCGGTGTAATTGAAACACACAAAACTGACAGCGATGCAAAACGTTTAGAAATTTTATTCGAAGATATTTCTGCTGTAATAAAAAAGTACAAACCAAAGTTTGTTGGAATAGAAAAATTATTCTTTACCAAAAACCAAACTACTGCCATGACTGTTTCTCAAGCACGAGGTGTAACATTACTTGCATGCAGTCAAAGCAAATTACAGATATTAGAATTCACTCCGCTTCAAGTTAAAAGCACTTTATGTGGTTACGGCAAAGCGGATAAAAAACAAGTTCAAAAAATGGTACAGCAAACTTTTAAATTAAAGCACATTCCAAAACCAGATGATGCAGCTGATGCCTTAGCAATTGCACTTTGTGCAGCAGTTTGGAAAAAATAATCTACAAAATATTTTTAAATTCATCTGTAAAATAGCACTGGACAAAATAATTTAGTAGTGTTATAATTTGTATAACAGTTCAGCAAATTTGAACTGCGTATTTTATTCACTAATGTCTAGCCTAGCTAGATGGGAGAACTACAATGTTCTTAGACGAAGAAAACACAGAAGAAGTTGCTTCTGAAGTTACTCCAGTAGAATCTACTGAAGAAACAACAGAAGAAACTCCAGCTACTGAAGAAGCTGCTGAATAATTTAAAACCCTCAATTCGTTGAGGGTTTTAAATTGGCTAAATTTATTATTTAATTTTAACGAATTTGCGCTTACCAACCTGTAAAATCAGGTTGTTTTTTGTTCCTAATACTAAAGGTTTATCTTCAACTGCTTTCTGATTTATCTTTACACCGCCTTGAGATATTAAGCGACGAGCCTCACTTTTACTTGCTGCTAATTTTGTTTCAACAAGCAAGTCAGCCATTTGGTAAGTACCGGCCTTTAATTTAATTTCTGGAATATCAGTTGGTAATTCTTTTTTACTAAACTGTGATACAAAATTTTCTTGAGCTTTTCTTGCAGCATGCGAACCATGATACTGTTCAACAATAGTGTGCGCAAGAATTAATTTCTGATCACGAGGATTCTTGTAACTCTTTTTTATTTCTTCAACATGTTGCCAAAGAGTATTTGTTGCAAGAGTAAAATATTGATCCATTAAATTATCTGGAATACTCATTGCTTTACCAAACATTGTATCAGGATCATCATTCAAGTTAATTGTATTACCCCAAGATGAAGACATCTTGCGACCATCAGTTCCAATTAACAACTCAGTCATAATTATATCTTGCGGTTGCATTCCGTATTCCTGTTGAATTGTTCTACCTGCAAGCAAGTTAAATCTTTGATCAGTACCACCAAGTTCAATATCTGCTTTTACAGCAACACTGTCATAACCTTGCATAAGAGGATAGAGGAGTTCGCGCAAACTTACACGCTTACCAGCTTTCAAACGTTTTGCAATATTATCTCGTGCTGAAAATTCATGCATGCCAAATAAATTCGCTAAACGACCAATTTCTGCAAAACCTAATTTTGATAGCCAAGTAGAATTGTAATGCGCTTCTGTTTTATCTTTATCTAAAATTTTATACGCCTGCTCCAGGTAAGTTTTAACATTATTTTTTATTTCTGCTTCAGTAAGCATTGGACGCTCAGCATCTTTGTCTGAAGTATCGCCAATCTGCCCGGTAAAGTCGCCGACAATAAATACAACCTGGTGACCCAAATCCTGAAAAGCACGCAATTTCCACAAAACTACTGCTCGACCGATATGAATATTAGGGGAAGTAGGATCAATACCAAGCTTTACACGCAATTTCTTACGGCCCTTTAAAGCTGCTTCCAAATGCTTTTTATGTATTATTTCTTCAACTCCGCGTTGCAGTATACTGCGAATTTTTTCTTCTTTAGTCATGCCGATTTTTAGTTACTTTAGATAAATTTAACCGTATTATTAATAGTAAAAGTATATCATTATTTCCATAAAATCGCGAAAATCAGTATAATTAAGAATATGAAAGTCTATAATTTCGATAACCAAAAAAACCGAAGTTCAGAAAAGAGCAGTGGTAAGCAGAGTAGCGGAAACAGCCGCAAGCCACGCACAAAATTTTCATTCTCTAATTGGCGAGGATTCTTAAAAGATCTTCCATGGACCAGAATTGGTACATGGGGTTTTCGTGTTGGAGCTGCAGGCGTACTTTTTGTTGCGTTTCTGTTTATCTACTACAGTCGGTCTTTGCCTGATCCAAACCGATTACTGGGTCGAGATGTCCCAGAAAGTACAAAGATATATGCTCGAGATGAAACCCTTCTATATGAAGTTCACGGCGAATTCAAACGTACTTTAGTAAACTTAGATCAAATTAGCCAAGATCTTAAAGACGCGACTTTAGTTGCAGAAGACAGAAACTTCTATAACCATGCTGGTATTTCCATTACAGGATTAGCACGTTCTGTAATAGTAGACATTATTCACTGGGAAAAGAAACAAGGTGGCAGCACTATTACACAGCAATTCGTTAAGAACGCAATGCTAAGCAATGAAAAGTTTTTCTTACGTAAAGTAAAGGAAATTATTCTTTCTATTGAACTTGAAGCTCGTTTTAGCAAAGACGATATTCTAAAAATGTATTTGAATGAAATTCCTTATGGACGCAATGCATACGGAATTCAGGCTGCAAGCCAAACCTACTTTAACAAGAATGCTTCTGATTTAACTCTTGCAGAAAGCGCATACCTAGCAGCTTTGCCTCAAGCTCCTTCTTTCTACAACCCAAGTGGTCCTAATTACGAAAGACTACAAGCTCGTCAGCAGTACATCTTAAACGGTATGAAAGACTTAAAATACATTACCGAGGAAGAGTATGAAAGCGCAATGGATGAAGAAGTAGCATTTCAGCAAATCAAAAACTCAATTAAAGCTCCTCACTTTGTTCTATATGTTCAAAACTATTTAGCCGATAAATATGGTGAACAAACTTTACAAGAAGGTGGTTTAAAAGTTTACACAACACTAGATGCAAAGCTGCAAGAAATAGCTGAAAAAGCAGTTGTTGACGGCGCTGCAAAAAATGTAAGCGCGAATGGCCATAATGCATCTTTAGTAGCTATTGATCCTAAAACAGGGCAAATTCTGGCAATGGTAGGAAGTAAAGACTACTTTGGGAAAAACTTCCCTGAAAACTGTAATCCAAAAACTTGTTTGTTTAGTCCGAATGTAAACATCGCAACTACATTACAGCAGCCAGGATCTAGTTTTAAACCTTACGCATACGTAACTGCTTTCGGTAAAGACTTTAAATATTCACCGGCAAGCATGTTAGTAGATGTAAAAACTGATTTCGGTAATTATTCCCCAGATAACTTCAACTACTCTCAAAATGGACCAATGTCTATGAGAAGAGCTTTGGCTGGAAGTTTAAATATTCCTGCTGTAAAAACAATCGCTTTAGTTGGAGTAGATAATGTAATTGAAACCGCACGCGATCTTGGTATCAACTCTCAATTCAAAGACTGTGGTTTATCTTTAGTGCTTGGTGGTTGTGATGTAACTTTAATTGATCACACAGCAGCTTATGCTGCTCTAGCAAACAAAGGTGTTCGCAACGACAAGACATCAATATTGAAAGTTGTTAGTCAGTCAGGAGAAACCTTAGAAGAATACAAACAAAACAGCCGCCAGGTATTAGACGAACAAGCTGTGTATCAGCTAACTAATATTATGTCGGACAACAGCGCACGCGCTTACGTATTTGGAACTAACTCTCCACTTCAACTAGGAAACCGTCCAGTGGCTGCAAAAACTGGAACAACTCAAAATTTCATGGATGGTTGGACAATGGGTTACACACCAAGCCTAGCTGCTGGTGTGTGGGTAGGAAACAACAATAATACTCCAATGAAACGAGATGCCGTTCAAATGGCTGGTCCTATATGGAATCAGTTCATGCGAGAAGCATTAAAAGATACTCCGATCGAACAATTTGAAAGACCATCTGGAATACAAAACATAACTGTTGATTCTGTTTCAGGAAAACTCCCAACTCAATACACACCAGAAACCAGAAGCGATATTTTTGCTGATTACTCAGTTCCTAAAGACTATGACGATGTTCATGTGCCAGTTCAAATAGATTCAAACACAGGACTTCCAGCAGACAACTCAACTCCTCCTGAGAGGATAACAACTGAAGTATACAAAGTATTGCACAGCGAACGTCGTAATAACCCTGCTTGGGAAAATCCGGTAATTGCATGGGCATTACAGAACGGCTATAAATATCCTCCAGGAAGCGGAATTGAAAATCCAAGCAGCGATGGCAAAATCAAGATTAC
Organism: uncultured Candidatus Saccharibacteria bacterium; assembly: GCA_964524735.1. Lineage (GTDB taxonomy): Bacteria > Patescibacteriota > Doudnabacteria > UBA920 > UBA920 > UBA920. The sequence goes on from CAZGCV010000007.1 coordinate 10,101, forward strand.
ATCTCCGTCAGACGGATCTACTATTTCAGACACTCCAGTAACAGTAAACATGAATGTTCAAGGAAATAATATTACCAGAGTTGATGTTTCTGTAGATGGAAGCTTTGAAGAAAGCGTTGAAAGTTCTCCATGGCGAGTAAGATTAAACAAACAATACTCTGATGGTACTCATACCATCACAGCAAAAGTTGTTTACAGCGACGGTAGCAGCTCAACAGATAGCGTTACTGTCACATACGCATTAAACGGATCACTAGAGCTTTCTATATCTGGTGGGGGAAATGACTTCCCTTTGGATATTAGCGCAGAAAGTTCTGCTCAATACAGCAACGTAACATTCTATTACCAACAAGGAAACAAGAGCACTTCTTTAGGTAGAGGAGATACTTCTAAAACAGGAAGTAAATATACTTACTCAATTGAATGGAGCTCAGCACCGCCATCTGGAAGCTATAGCATATACGCCAGATCTAATTCTGGAGTACAAAGCAATAAAATATCAATTACAGTTCCATAGGTAAATTTAAAACCGCCCCATTAATTGAGGCGGTTTTTTTACCGATATTGCTTTATATAGTTTCTAAAGAAAGTTTTATATATCTACGAGGGTCAACTCCTAAGCTTTCAGTTTTTATATGAGGGAATTGCTCTTGTATATAAGTGTGTATGAATCTGCGTTCATACTTAGACATTGACTGTAAAGAAATAGATGTACCAGAACGTTTTATATCGCTTATCGCATCTTTTACAATCTGCTTCAGTTGGAACTGACGATTTCTTTTATACTCATCAACATCTATTGAGAACAATATTCTCTCAACAGAATCTTCGGTCTGAGAATTGAATTTACGCGCTACAACTGCGTGCAAAATATGTTCTAAGGCATATAAAGTTGCACCTTGATGACCAATTAACAACTTAGCATCACGAGAGTAAATATTAAACACCAAACCATTTGCCAAACTGTCTTCGTATTCAACTCTAGCCTGAATACTCATGCGATCCAGAACATCTTGAATTAAATCTTTAATTTTAGCTATAGTTTCGTGATCAGCCATCTTTACTCCTTAAATTAGTTAATTTCTACTTTATGAGTTTTGTTAACATACCACTGCTGACCTATTGCGAACAAAGTTGTGACAATCCAGTAAAGAGGTAGCCCCGCTGGCAAATTCCACGCAATAACAACAGATATAATCGGCAAAATGTATAGCATCTGAATATTCAAAGCCTTTGCAGTAGCATCAGTAGAGTTAGATGGTTGCCATTTTGAGATCATCCATGACTGCACAAACTGTACAGCACCAGCCAATATAGCAAACAGTATATTTGGATGAGCTAAGTCTACCAATCCAAATAGTTTTGGATTCAACACACCAGGGTTAGCAACAAAAGAATACAAGCCTTCTAGATTTCCTTTTAACGCCTTTGAGAATACTTGATACAATGCAATCAAAATTGGCAACTGAATCAATAAAGGCAAGCAAGAAGAAAATGGACTAACATTATGTTCTTTATATAAAGCCATCATAGCTTTGGCTTGTTCCTGCTGATCTTCTTTATGCTTTTCACGAAGCTCAGTAATTTTGGGCTGCAAAGCGCTCATGTAACGCTGACTCTTTAGAGACTTGTGCATGAACGGAGCCAAAATTGCACGAATAATTAAAGTAACAATAATAATTACTACTCCAATATCATTACCCGGGATTATGTTATACAGCCAAACCAATAAGTTTAAAATTGGTTCGTAAATAATTGTGTTATAAATTTCTATCATATTTTTTATTATAGTTTAGTAACCGGATCTACGCCAGGCTCAGCAAAAGGATTACATCGAGAAATTCTTTTTACCGCCTGCCAGCTTCCGCGAATAACTCCGTTTGTATTTAATGCATCAATTGCATACTGACTACAGGTTGGGTGGTAACGACAGTAACCATTAGGCCAGCGCGCTCGGAATAAGCCATGATCAGGAGAAATAGTGCGCTGATATATCTTTATTAGAGATATCAATATAGTTTTCATACTTTTATAGTATAACTCTATTTATTTGTTAATTAACTTAGCTGTTTTTAAACTTTTTTCAATCTCTTGGCGTAATTCAGCGGAAGTAACTTTAGCAGCATTTGTTTTTGCCAAGAATGCGTAATTACCAGCTTTTATATCACTTATATGTTTTCTAAGTTCCTCTCTAATAACTCTCTTGATTCTATTTCTTTCCACAGCTTTTTTAGAAACCTTAGTTGAAACAATTACAGTTATTTTCGCTAAATCCTGATCTTTTTCAGGAGGAGTACTTTTAATAACAAAAAGTGAATTAAAAAAACCCCGCCCTTTGGCTGTTGTTTTTTTAACGTCAGCTGATTTGGATAGGCGGTGTTTTTGTGAAAGCATTATATTCCCTTTACGTACTATACGGTAAGCTTGGCGCGACCTTTTTGACGACGGCGGGCTAGCACAGCTCGACCGGTTCGGGTTTGCATTCGCTTCATAAATCCGTGTACACGGGCGCGTTTTCTAGTTTTTGGTTGGTAAGTTCTTTTCATGTATCAAAGCTTAATTCGTATATTCTTGGGTAATTATAATAAAATCCCAAGATTTAGTCAATGATTGTCCACTAATCCACACCGCTTGGGCATAAAAAATTATGAATTTTCTATAAAATTAGACTTTAAACACAATTTTTCCACAGGTTATTAACATCAAAATTAATATTGCTTATAAATAAGCCATTTTTTTACCCATTTTACATGTTGATAACTTACGGGTTAGAATAAATTACTATGACTAATCAACAACTTTGGCAAGCTATAATAGGTGATCTGGAAGTGACTCTAACCAAGGCAAACTTTAATACTTGGTTTAAAAACACAGGAATTATAGAAAAAGCTGATGATTATATAGTTGTTGGTGTTCCCAGCAACTTCACAAAAGACTGGATTTCCAGTAAATACCAAGCAAATTTACTTAAATCATTAAAAGGGATAGCTCCTGAAGTAAAAACTATAAAATACTACGTTGGGCATTTTAAATCAGAAAGCGCTCAACCCGCACTAATACCTGCTGAGGGCAAAAAAGAAGCTGTAAAAACTATTAATACCGCTCCAACCCCTAACTCAGGTACATTAAATCCAGCTTATACTTTTGAAACATTTGTTATTGGACAAAACAATGAACTAGCAAATGCCGCAAGTACTGCAGTAGCAAAAAATCCTGGGTCTCAATATAATCCATTGTTTATATACGGAGGAGTAGGATTAGGAAAAACTCATTTAATGCATGCAGTGGGACATAAACTACTAAGTAGCAATCCGAATGCTAAAATTCTTTACGTAACGAGTGAAAAGTTTACAAACGATTACATTGCTTCTATTTCACAAAAAAGAATTGATGAGTTTAAAAAACTTTACCGAAATGTAGACATGCTGTTAATTGATGATATTCAGTTTATTGCAGGTAAAGAACAAACTCAAGAAGAATTTTTCCATACATTCAACGAACTTAGAGATAAAGGTAAACAGATTATATTAACTGCTGATCGTTTACCAAAAGACATCCCTGCGATTGAACAACGTTTAGTATCAAGATTTGAATGGGGTATGGTAGCAGATATAGGAGCTCCTAACTTAGAAACCAGAATGGCAATTCTACAAACTAAGTTAAGCAAAAAAGGAGTTGAACTGCCTAAAGATGTAATGGAATTTGTTGCTGAAAACGTTGTAAATAACATTCGAGAACTAGAAGGAGCGTTAAATAAGTTGTTAGTATATCAGCAGATTGAAAATAAACCACTAGCCTTAGACCAAGCTAAAAATATTTTAGCCAGCATGGTAAACGCTAAAAAGAAAGCTATTACACTAAGTAAAATCGCTGAATCAGTAGCAACATTTTACAGTATTACTGTAGATGACCTTCTTAAACAATCGAGACGCAAAGAATATGTTAAACCTCGTCAGACGGCTATGTATCTGGCTCGTAAAGAGCTAGGAAGCTCATTCCCGGCGATTGGAGAGTTCTTTGGAGGAAGAGACCATACTACAGTAATGCACGGTGTAGAAAAAGTTGAAAAAGCTGTGACAGGCAACGATGGGATCAAACAAGAAGTAGAGTTAATTCTAGAAAAAATCTATTCATAAACATGTTTAAAAGCTGTTGGTAAGTTATGAATAAAGAAAAGATAAACTATGGATAAACATATACTTATTAACAGCTAAAGTTTTAATGAATTAGTTATTAACAACTTATTAAAAATTTATCCTAACTTTATCTTCAGTTTTAGAAAGATTTACACACAACCAATTTTGTTAAAAAGCCGTTTAGATAAGTAGAAATTAAGAACTTATCCTCATATCCACACTGCTTATTAATATGTATTATTAAATATTTAATTAATAAATAATGAAAATAATCTGCACACAGGAAAACTTAAAAACCGGACTCCAGCAGGTTTCACGTATTGTGGGATCAAGTTCAACATTACCAATCTTAAATAATGTTTTACTAAAAACTGAAAATGGACAGTTAAAAATTTCTGCAACGAATCTAGAGATGGGAATTAATACAACCATTCGCTGTAAAATTGAATCAGAAGGTGCTGTATGTTTATCGGCTAAAGTTTTGCTGGATTTAGTTAATAACCTTCCAAACGAAAATATTACTATCGCAGAAGAGGAAAGCGAAGTTCTGGTGGCAACCGAAAGATATCAAACAAAGATTAAGAATCTCCCAGTTGATGATTTTCCTTTAATTCCAGATATTGAAGATGGCGAAGTGATTTCGGTTAATGCTTTAGATTTAAAAACTTCTTTGGATTCAGTTTCTTTTGCAGCGAGTACAAGCGAGACACAACCAGAGATTTCAGGAATATTATTTAAACTTGATGGTAATACATTAACAATCACAGCTACTGACCGTTATAGACTTGGAGAAAAATCATTAACAACTCAAACTCAAACCAATCGATCTGTAATTATTCCTCACCGTAGTGTAAACGAGTTATCTAGGATTTTAACCGGTGTTGAAGATCAGATAAATCTCCATATTTCTAATACGCAAATTGCTGTAGCAGTAAATGATACATATCTGGTTTCTAGGCTTATAGATGGACAATACCCTGAGTACTCTCAGATAATCCCGAGTGAAACAGGGACTATAATAACTTTAGAACATAACGAGTTAATATCAGCACTAAGAACTAGCGGTATATTTTCTAAAGGTGCCGGAAGTATTACTCTGATGTACGATGATGAAAAGCAGTCTTTGCACATTACCTCTGCTTCTCAGGGTGTTGGAGAGAGTTTGGTAGAAATCCCTTGTTCAGTTAAAAATGGTTCAGGTACGGTTATATTAAATTACCGCTATATTTTAGATCTTTTGAATAATATAAATCCATCAACCCTAGAAATCCACATTATTGACGATACTAATCCTGTAGTATTCCGTTCACAAGAAAGTCAAAACTATCTATACCTAATAATGCCAATCCGACTTTAAGATTATGAAAATTACAAACTTACAAATTAAAAATATTCGTAACTATCCTAATTTAGACTTGGCGATTACCAGTGATATGGTTGTTCTTTCAGGACCAAATGCAGTTGGGAAAACCAACTTAATGGAATCAATTTATTTTGGATCTTTATTTAAATCTTTTCGAGACGACGCAGAATTTATTTTCCTACAAGGAACAAACACTGCTGAAATAAAAATAGATATTGAACAAACCGGACAAGAACATGTACTAGAAGTTTTTCTTGAAAAACGGGATCGTATTTATGCAAACTTTAAAATCGATGGAGTTAAGAAAAAGCGTAAAGAAGCTCAAGGTTACTTAAAGGTTGTAATATTTGAACCTACTGATGTAGATTTGTTTACTCAAATGCCAGAGGCACGCCGTAAATACTTGAATATGGTTTTGTCTCAAAAGAGCTTAGAGTACATGGATAACTTGGCTCAGTATAAAAAAATTCTAACTCAAAAAAATAGATTGCTTCAGGATATTAGAAATGGTAATGCTCAACCTGATGGATTGCAGTCATGGAATGAACAACTAGTAGAGATTGGTTCTCAGATTATAATGGAACGTAAAAACTTTATTAATTATTTGAATCAGCATATTTCAGAAGTTTATGCAGGTATCTCTCAATTCCATCGTCCGATAGATGTTGTGTATGAAACTATTGCCGGAGATTCTCTCGAAGAGATTAAAGCAGAATTTGCCTCAGCCTTGGAAAAACTTGGTAGTCGTGAACAAGCTGCTGGAACTTCTTTAATCGGCCCTCACAGAGACGATTTTGACCTTAAGAGCGAAGGTATTTATCTGGTTTCGTTCTCATCTCGTGGAGAACAGCGCAGTCAGGTTTTGGCTTTAAAAATACTTGAATTAGAATATTTGAGTAAAGATGGAGATAGTCCAATTTTGCTTCTAGATGACGTTCTTTCTGAATTAGATGATACACGCCGAACTTTCTTATTAAAGTATTTACAAGGAAAGTTTCAGACTTTTATTACTACAACACATCCTCTAGAAATGGTTGGTCAGCATGTAACTCTTAGTCCAAGTGCTCAAGAAAGCAATTAAAACAAACCCCGTATTATGCGGGGTTTTTCTTGATTTTTTGCAATTTAATCAATATAATCATATTACTTTAACTTTATTTTAAATTTATGAATGCTTTAATTTTTGCCGGTGGTTCTGGTTCAAGGCTGTGGCCAGCTAGTAGAAAAAATAAACCAAAACAGTTTTTAAGCTTTTTTGGTGATTTAACTATGCTTGAAAAAACTTATCAGAGAATCAATAAAAGTATTCCTAATGATAAAATTTTTATCGCAACATCTGGTGATTATGTTGAAGAGGTGAGTAAGCAGCTTCCAGATATTTCAATAAACAATTTTTTACTTGAACCTGTAAGAAAAAATCGCGGTCCTGCTTTAGGTGTATTAATGTTGTATTTAAAAAAATATTCTGATGACCAGTACTTTACCACAGTATGGAGTGACGATCATATTAACCAAGAAGATATTTATCATTCTAGTATTGGCGCAATAGAAAAATATTTAAAAAGTAATCCTGATGATATTGTTGGTATGGGAGTTTCTCCTAATCAGCCAAGCACTAGTTTTAGATACGTTCAAACAGGTGAAAAAGTTTCTGATGAACACACACCAATTTATAACGTTAATAAATTTGTAGACAAGCCAGATAGCGAATTGGCAAAAAGTATTTACAGTTCTGGTAATCATTTTTGGAACACGGGATATTTTATATCATCATCAACAGCTATTTTAAAAATGTATCAGGAGAATTTTCCTGAGTGTTATGAGTTATTAATGGAGCTAGAACCTTTTATTGGTACAGATAAACAGGTTGAAAAAATAAATGAAATTTATCCTAAAATGCCTTCCTTTGATTTTGAAGAAATTTTCTTTAAAAATCCAAGTTTGTTAAAAATGGCACCAGTAAGTTTTGACTGGATGGACTTAGGAAGATGGGATGCTATTAAAGATGTGCAGTCTCAAAAAGGTGACAACTTAACCAAAGGTTTAACTGTTTCTCATAATACTGAATCAACCTTAATTTTTAACTATAATCCGGATCAGTTGGTTTCTACATTGCATGTAAATAACTTAGTTATCGTAGTTACTAAAGAAGCGGTTTTAGTTGCTAATAAAGATAAATCTGAGGATTTAAAGAAGATTATTGAGAAATTAGACGAAGATATTAATCTAAATAAGTTTTTATAGGATAACAAAAGCCCAGATTAAATTCTGGGCTTTTGTTTATGGTCTAGGTTTTTCTTTTTCCCCATGCTTTTCGTAGAGATCAAGAATAGTGCTAGCAATGCTTGCAGGGTTGGGGACATTTTGAAATTCAAATCTTTCAGTTCCTCCAGCTGTTTGTACATACACGGTTCCGTAGTTTAACAAGTTGCCAAACAACCCCTTAAAGTGACTACTTACATCTTCTATAGTTTCAATATTTAACTCTGAAACTTCGTGAGAAAGTAATCCGACTTGATCAATATCTACCACACGCTGTTCACTAACAATATGAACATTTAAATAATAAAGAATAAATACTACAAACAGTGAAACTAATAAACCTAAGTAGTAAATATTAGTTACAGCTGACGCAATTAAACTTGCTGTTTCGCTGCGTTCAAAAATATTAGTATCTACCAATAAAAGCCTAAATGCAATTGGTAAAAGCGAGAGTAATGCGATTGCGAAAACTTTTATAAACAAAGGAAACCAATGCTCTCTTACTACAATAACAATTTTTTCATTAGGTTGCTGGCTAGGAAATAATTTTTCGTGCGGCATATTATTAGAATATTTTTTGAATAGTAATGAATGCGGTCGTTGCGCTAACTAGAAACAAAAAAACAAATACAGCACTGGTTAATAATGTAAAACTGCGACTGCGCCCATAACGAATGAACATGTAAATTGCTATTAGAGAAACTACTGCAAAAAAACCTATTACTGCAAAAAAAGCGATTGAGACAATGTAGTTTATAATTTGCGTTTCCATATTAACTTAAGAGTTAGATTTTATAACAAAGGTTTTTTATAACCAAGATGGTCATAGGCTTTGTCTGTTGCTTGGCGCCCTTTTGGAGTGCGAGTAAGGAATCCAGATCGGATTAAAAAAGGTTCGTGAACATCGGCAATCGTATCTTCTTCTTCACCTGTAGAAGCAGCTATTGTATTCAAACCAACAGGTCCGCCTTTGAAAGTTTCTATTATAGTAGATAGGATTTTGCGATCATGTTTGTCTAAACCAAACTCATCTATTTCGAGCATTGCCAGAGCTTGGTTAGTGTCTTCTATTGATATTGTATCATGACCATTTACAGTCGCGAAGTCTCGAACACGTTTTAATAGGCGGTTAGAGATACGTGGAGTGTAGCGGCTACGACTGGCTATTGATTTCGCTGCTTCTGGGTCAATTTTAGTTTTTAAAATTTGCGCTGCTCTGGAAACTATTTTACTTAATTCTAAATCATCATAGTAATCGAGATGATAAACCATACCAAAACGGTCACGTAAAGGAGCAGATATAGAGCCTATTCTTGTAGTTGCTCCAATCAAGGTAAACTTAGGTAATTCCATTCTAACGCTTCTCGCACCTGGACCTTTTCCGACCATGATATCTAAAGCACCGTCTTCTAATGCTGGATATAAAACTTCTTCCGCAACTTTGTTTAAACGGTGGATTTCATCAATGAAAAGAATGTCTCCCTCGTTTAAATTAGTAAGAAGTGATGCGACATCACCAGGTCGTTCAATTGCTGGGCCTGATGTTGTTTTAATTCCTGCTCCAACTTCTTTCGCCACGATATTAGCCAAAGTAGTTTTACCTAATCCAGGTGGTCCGTATAATAGTAAGTGCTCTAAAGATTCACGACGAATTTTAGCTGCTTGAATAACAATATCTAAGTTGGATTTTAAAGCTTCTTGTCCAACAAAGTCATTTAATGCCTGAGGTCTAAGTGTTAACTCCAAGCCTTGTTCATCTGGAGTAACTGAGTTGTCTAGGATTGTTTCTGAGTTGCTTGAAGAAATCATTTTGTTTTTTATTAGTTTGAACCAGGTTCTAAAGGTGTTGGTTCATTATTAGTATTGCTGTTTGAGTTGTTTTGATTTGCAGGTTGGGTTGGAGTATTTGTGCTAGGGTTTGTTCCAGCCGCTGGAGTTGTTGGAACAAAAGTTTCTTGTTTGTGAAATAGAGCAGGTGGTTGATACACAGAATTAAATGTATCAGAACTTTCTTCTCCGTTCTTGCTTATAACTTTACGCTTCCAAGTTGACTTCATTGAACCATCGCTTTTTTTATCATAAGAATATGGAGTGCCGAGTTCAACCTTGCGACCATCGTAAGTTCCATAAAAATCAAAAACCAAGTAGTTTTCATTTTTTAGATAAGGCCAAACAAGAATGCTGTTTTCGGTATCATTTTTAAATTTAAGATCTACAACTCCAGGATAAATTGTTGCGTCAGTGCCTTGTGGAGCATAATACTGTACGGCGTATGAGTGATTGCGGCGTTGTGTAATAGGTAATCCAGCGTGCATTGCTGCTCGGAATGTTGTTGATGATACTTGGCATAATCCGCCACCTAATTCAGGAACTGTCCCAGTTCTTTTAATCACTAATTCTGGTTTGAATCCGGCATACGCTTCCACAGGACCTAAGTATTTATTAAAACTGAATTCTTCTCCAGGTTTAATAATAATTCCTTTCATTTTTTCAATACCAACTTTGATGTTATGACGGCGGTTTGCCGGGCTTCCGTTAAATACCGATTCACCTCTGCCGATTAATTCTTTTATTCCAAGATTATTCTTTTCTGCAAGAGATTCACGCGGTTCAGTAGTCCTTACTGATAATTCAATTGTGTTAATACCTTTACTTAAAGCGTCGATTATTTTCATGGTGCTGTCGTATCGGTCTAAGGACTTTCCTGTTTGTGGGGGAGTGAATTCAGTAACTCTACCGTTTTCTATTTTAATAGAAGGTTCACTTGCTTCCGCATTTACGCTGTTTGCGATTTGTCCTGTCCACGCATAAACACTTGAAGGGTTAAACTTGTAAGTGCGAATTGGAGTTTTCTTGGAAAAATAATCTTTAATAGTTAAGTCATTACCAGAAGATTTTTTTTCAAGTAAAGAAACAGCAGGGCGGATATAAGAACCTCTCCATTCAGTTGCAAGGTTTGCTGGTATGTTTGCAGTAGTAGTAGAGCCAGTAGATACTACTGGACTAAAATTTGGCACTGGTTGTTGATCAAAAGGTGCAGCTTCTGCTTTTGAAGGAAAAGTCAATACAAAAACTGCCAACAATATTACAATTGCGGTTGAATATTCTAATTTAGTTTTGATTTGCATTGACATCTCTATATAAATAAATAATTTTTGAGTTTTTTGGTAAATATTCTAAAATCTTATCCGCCCATTCAATTACTGTAATTGTTTCTGGATGACCCCACCATTGTGTGATTCCTAAACCCTCTACTTCTTTGAAATTTTTAGTACGATATAAGTCTAAATGGTATAAATACAAGTTTCGCTTAGGTTCTTTTTTGCTTTTTGTAGATGTTGCAAATTCCTGCATCATCACAAAAGTTGGGCTGGAAATAGATTGTTTGACTCCAAGAGTTTTTCCAAAAGCTTTTGTAAAAGTGGTTTTACCGCTTCCTAATTCACCGATTAAAGCAATAATCTCTCCTCCCTGAACTTCAGAAGCTAGCTGGCTGGCATAATCTTCCGCTTGAGAAAGCGGAATTTTAGTTTTCTTGGTGGATTGAGCCATCTATTAATATATTTATTATTGCTTATATTGTAACTGGATTGACCGTTTTAGTAAAATTCGTTATAGTTAAGAGCTGTAACAAAAATATGACTGAAAATAAACCAGCTGAAATTTCTAATATAGTAAAAAATATTGAAAAAGCCCGTAGAGTGGCTATAGTTTTGCCTGCACAGGTTTCTGTGGACGGTCTTTCTGCGGCAATGGCTTTGCAGGCAGCTTTGATGCGTAAATCAGACAGCTTAGTTTCTGCTTTAGTATTTTCTTCTTCGATGAGTCTTCCAGAACTTCCTTTTTTGAGACGTCATCCCGTTGTGCACTCAGCTTTGAATAGTGGGAATCAATTAGTGATTAAAGTATCGAATCATCGTGCACAACCTGCAGAATTAAGGTATGAAAAAGATGGTGGCGGTTTAACAATTTACATTACTCCAGAAAAAGGTAATTTCTCTGAACAGGATGTATCTGTTCTTCCTGGATCCGGTAATTTTGATTTAGTTATAATTTTAGGAGCATCAGGTTTCGAGCAGCTTGGAAATATTTATACAGAGAATGCAAAACTGTTTTTTGAAACGACTGCTTTGAATATTGATTATAATCCTAGTAATGAGTATTACGGGAGTATGAATTATGTTCAGACCACTGCCAGCAGTTTGTCTGAAGTAGTAATGGATTTAATAGAAGCTATGCCCGGTGCTTTGCAAAATAATCGTGCGGCAACAAGTTTGCTTGCTGGTATTATTAGCCAGACTGGAAGTTTTCGAGATCCGAAGACAACACCTCAAGCTTTGATGAAAGCATCTCGTTTAGTTGCAGCTGGCGCTAGACAGCAAGATATTATCCAGCATCTGTTCAAAACCAAACCATTGTCTTTGTTGCAGTTGTGGGGAAGAGCATTAGCTAGACTTAATGCTTCACCAGAAAAATCTGTGGTCACAGCTATTGTAACAGCATCAGATTTAGAAAAGACTCAAGTTCCTATTGAATCTTTGCATGTAGTTTTGAAAGATATAATCGAAATGGTTAACAGTTACTCTTTAGCTTTTTTGGTTGCTGAAGTCGGTAATAATAAAACTCAAATATTAGCAGCAGGTTTGCCGCACGAAGATCTTTCTCAGATTGCGAAATCTTTTAATGAATCTGTCCAAAACATTAAACCAGCATTGCTTACTGGCAAGTATGAGTTTGTATCTTTTGAGGTCAATGATAATTTAGATTCCGTTCAATTAAAATTAAACGAGCTAATAAACAAACGTAACTCTGTGTTATAATGAAGACCTAAGAGGTCTTCTTTTTTTGAAATAAAAACGAAAAAATAAAAAATGTCTGGTTTTTTATCAAGTAATCCAAATGATTTAGCACGCGCTTTGGCAGATGAAAAGCGTGCAATGGAAGAGCGTGAGACTCAGGGTAGAGCTCAGTCTTTAGGAATGCAATATGTTAATTTACAAAGCTTTCCAATGGACTTAGCTGCTCTTGGTGTTTTTTCAGAAGATGAAGCGAAGGCAACAGAAAGCTTGCCGTTCTATAAAGAGCGTCATGATATACGAATTGGTACTGTGAACCCAAATAGCCCTCAATTGAAGGCAAAACTGGCTGATCTTGGTTCTGAATGGAATGTGACTTTGTATTTAATTTCTCAATCCAGTTACGCATCAACAATGAAGTTTTACAGTAAAGTTGTTCGACCAACTTCTTTGTTTCAGGATACAGTTCAGTTTTCTGAAAATCTAGGTAATGAAGATTTACAATCTCTTGTTAATAATGAATCTGTTTCCGCGAGCGATATTTTAAACGCAGTTTTTGCTAAAGCTGTTAACCAAAATTCTTCTGACATACATTTGGAACCTGAAGATCATATTGTCAAAATTCGTTTTCGTGTTGACGGTGTTCTGCATGATGCTGCGCAGCTTCCTAAGTCAGCGCATCATAAAGTAATTTCCAGAATTAAACTTCAGGCTAAGTTAAAACTGAATATTGAAAATGAAGCGCAAGATGGACGCTTTACTGTTATTAATAATGGCGTACCTTTGGATGTGCGTGTTTCTGTTTTGCCTTCTGCTTACGGGGAGGCTGTGGTAATGCGTTTGCTCGGGGTTGGTGCAGTTGATTTAAAAATTAAAGATTTAGGTTTGACAGGTCGCGCGTTGGAAGTTGTGCAAGAACAGATATCTAAACCTAATGGAATGGTCTTAACAACAGGACCTACAGGAAGCGGTAAGACTACAACATTGTACGCTTTCTTGCAGGAACTAAATGAACCGAGTGTAAAAATCATTACCCTTGAAGACCCGATCGAGTATAAGATTCAAGGAATTCAGCAGACGCCAATAGATCATCATGTTGATTTTAATTTTGCAAAAGGCTTGCGTGCAATTCTCCGCCAGGACGCTGATATTTTAATGGTTGGTGAAATTCGTGATCCGGAAACAGCAGAAGTGGCTTTGCAAGCAGCTTTAACCGGACACGTTGTCCTATCTACATTGCATACTAACGACGCTGCTGGTGCAGTGCCGCGTTTGATTACAATGGGAGTGAAGCCTTTTACAATTGCACCAGCTTTGAATGCAGTTATTGCGCAGCGATTAGTTCGTAGGTTATGTACTTCTTGTGTTGAGCCTGTGGAACTGACCGCGCCAATTCTTGAAAAGGTTAAACATATTTTACAAGATATACCAAAGAATTCTGGTTTAGAAGTACCAGAAAAACTTCAATTCTACACAGCTAAAGGTTGTAATAAATGCGGTGGCTTGGGTTACAAAGGGCGAGTCGGTGTTTATGAGGTTATAGAAGTGAACGACGAGATGCGCGAGTTAATTTTGAAAGACCCATCTATTATAGATATTAAGAAACTGGCAAAAGCAAATGGAACAATTAGCATGGATCAAGATGGATTGATGAAAGCTTTGAATAAAATGACAGACGTAGAAGAAGTTTTCCGAGTCGTAGGTTAAATAGAGAAAACTAAAGCGCTATTATAGCGCTTTTTTTGTTGCCAAAAAACCTCTATAATTAAGAGAGTTCACAAAGATTTTATACTGATTTTATCTTACTTATGCCTAAAAAACGTTCAGAAAATAGATATATGTTAATAGACGGCAATGCCATGGTTCATCGTGGTTATCATGCTGTTCCGCCTTTGACAAATAAAGAAGGTGAACATACTAATGCTGTTTATGGTTTTGTTATGATTCTGCTTCGTGCGATTAAAGAGTTAAAACCAACTCATATAGCTTGCAGTTTTGATTTAGCGGGTCCGACTTTTCGTGATGAAATGTATGCAGACTACAAAGCAACGCGTGTTAAAGGAGATCAAGAGCTTTATGATCAGTTCCCAAGAGTTAAGGAAGTTGTAAAAGCATTGAATATTCCAATTTTTGAAGTGGCTGGTTTTGAAGCAGATGATGTATTGGGGACTTTGGCTACACATATCTGCAAAGAGCATAAAGAAGACTGTGAAGTAATGATTACAACTGGTGACTTAGATAGCCTACAGCTAGTAAATGAATGTGTGAAAATTTACACCCTCAGAAAAGGAATTAATGATACTGCTGTGTATGATATTGCAGCAGTGAAGGAACGTTTTGGATTGTTGCCAAAACAAATGATTGATTACAAAGCTTTGCGTGGAGACCCGTCAGATAACATTAAAGGTGTTGCTGGTATTGGAGAAAAAACTGCTTCTAAATTAATACAAGATTTTGAGAGCCTAGAAAATTTGTATAAGCAAATTAAAGCAGGGGATATAGGCGATAAAATTAAGCCTCGTATTTTGAAATTGCTTGTTGAAGGCGAGGAAGATGCAAGGCAAAGTTATACGCTTTCAAAAATTGTTTGTGATGTTCCATTGGATATTAATATTCCTTCTTACGAATTTGGAAGTAAAGATTTAACAAAGACACTGAAAATTTTTCAAGAACTGGAATTTAAATCTTTAATAGACAAGCTTCCTAAGAATTACACTAGCGTTGTGAAAGACAGTGTAGAAGTAGATACTATAGAAGATGAAGATGGGGTGCATGTTTCTTTTAATAAGCCAGGAATAGGGAATCAAGATTATATCCTAATTGATACATTAGAAAAAACCCACGACTTAATTCTAGAACTGAAAAAACAAAAAGAAACTGCTATTGATACAGAAACTGATCAGTTGAATCCGATTGATGCGCAAGTCATCGGCGCTTCTATTTGTTTTAAAGAAGGTAATGCTTATTACGTAACTCGTGAAATGATTGACGCAAATTCAGAGCTTCGTGAATTAATTTCTAGTGATAAGCTTCTTAAAATTGGCCATAATATTAAATATGACTTACTTACTTTTGAGAATGCAGGAATTAAACTTGCTCCTCTTGCTTTTGATACTATGATTGCGGCGTATCTTTTAAACTCAAGTACACGGCAGTATAGTTTGGATGCACTTGCATTTAATGAATTAGGATATCAGATGCAGTCAATTGAAGAATTGATTGGTAAAGGCAAGAATCAGATTTCAATGAAAGATGTAGATTTGGAAAAAGTTTCCTGGTATGCAGCTGAGGATGCAGACATTACTTTTCGTTTGAAAGAAATTTTTGAACCTCTTTTGAAGAAAGAAGAACTAGAAGGCGTTTTCTATGATATTGAAATGCCATTGATTCCAATTCTCGCGCAAATGGAGCGTAATGGAATTAAGTTAGATTCAGAATTGCTTGGTGAACTTTCTGATCGCGCTGAAAAAGAAATCAAGCAACTTGAAAAAGACATTTACAAACTAGCGGGTGAAGAATTTAATATTGGTTCGCCTAAACAACTGTCTGAAATTTTGTATGTTAAGTTAGGTTTAACTTCTGGAAAGCGTAATAAAACCGGTTTGTCTACTGCCGCTGGAGTTTTAGAACAGCTTGTCGGTGAACATAAAATTATAGAAAAAATTCTCAGCTATCGTGAATTAACTAAATTACAATCTACTTATTTGCAGGCGCTCCCTGATATAGTAAATGCCCGTACTGGACGTATTCACACAAGCTATAATCAGACCATTGCCGCAACTGGTCGTTTATCTAGCACGGATCCGAATTTGCAAAACATTCCTGTGCGCGGTCACGGGATAGGAGCAGAAGTTCGCAAAGCATTTATTGCAGAAAAGGGTTATAAACTTTTATCTGTAGATTATTCTCAAATGGAACTTCGCATTATTGCCCATCTTTCACAGGATAAAAATATGATGAAGGTTTTCCAGAACAACGAGGATATTCACACCAATACTGCAAGTGCTGTGTTTGATGTTCTGCCAGGAGAAGTAACTGATGATATGCGTCGCGACGCCAAAACTATTAACTTCGGAATTTTGTACGGCTTGTCCTCGTTTGGTTTAGCGAGTCGTATAGGAGAAGTTTCCCGAAGCGACGCGAAAGAATTCATTGATAAATACTTTGGTGAATACCCAGAAGTGCAGATGTATTTAGAAAGTATTAAAGCTGAAGTAAATGAGAAAGGATATATTCGTCACGAGCTTGGCCGTATTCGTAAGTTTCCTGAAATCCGTTCATCACAGTTCTTTATTCGTGCTGCTGCAGAACGAGCTGCAATTAACTTTCCAATTCAAGGCTTGCAGGCAGATGTTTTGAAAGTTGCAATGATTAACATTGCTAAAGAAATATTCGGCAAAGAAGATGAAATTAAAATGCTCCTACAAGTTCATGATGAACTTGTCTTTGAGGTTAAAGAAGAAAAAGTAGAAGAGTGGGTAAAGAAAATCAAACCACTTATGGCAGATGCTGTTAAGCTAACAGTGCCAGTAATAGCTGAAGCAAAAGTCGGTGACAACTGGGGCGATATGAAAAAACTTTAACAAAAAACTCCTCACATATATTTGAGGAGTTTTTTAAACAAGTGCTATTTGCTTAGTTTGCCGATAGCTTTTGCTAAACGAGATTTGCGTCGTGAAGCTGTATTCTTATGAAGTACATTTTTCTTAACTGCTTTATCTAGAGCAGACATTGCTTTCTTCAAGCTTTCCGCAGACTCTTTAACATTACCTTCAGCGATCAAAGTGCGGGTATTTTTTACTGCAGCTTTGAACTTGTACTTAGTGCGTGTGTTGATCGCATTACGGCGACGTGACTGACGCATAGCCTTTTTGGCTGATGAAGTATTTGGCATTTTGAAATTTTAGATTAATTTAGCGCTTGCTTAAGCAAGTACTCAGCTTTTCAAGCCCTTATCTAATTTGACACGGAAGATAGGGAAAATGTTTAAAGCCTATGTATTATAATGGATTTCCTGGAAAAAATCAAGGGTAATAACAAAGCTACTTCTTTTTCAGCTTTCGCACCTGGTTTACTTCTGTAATTCGGTCGCGAAGTTTGGCAGCTAATTCGAATTCAAGATTTTTAGAAGCTAGATCCATTTGATCAGAAAGCTCTTCTATATAACGCTTAGTTGCTTCTGGTGTGAGTCGAGTTACATCAACGTCTTCTATTTCTGCTCCTGGTAAAGCTTCGTGGGTTCCTGCTAATCTAGTTTCAGAAATCTTCTTTTGAATACTTGCAGGGGTGATTCCGTGTTTGGAGTTGTAATTTTCTTGTACTCGGCGGCGGCGCTCGGTTTCTGAAATGGCGCGTTGCATTGATCCAGTAATTCTGTCTGCATACATAATGACATGTCCATTAAGATGGCGGGCTGCACGGCCCATGATTTGCATGAAAGCAGTTTCGCTTCTTAGAAAGCCTTCTTTGTCTGCATCAAGTATCGCGACTAAAGAAACTTCTGGTAAGTCCAAGCCTTCGCGTAGCAAGTTAATTCCAATGATTGCATCATAAACACCTAAACGTAAGTCACGCAAAATTTCTAATCGTTCAAAGGTTTCTACTTCGCTATGAAGGTAAGCAGCTTTAATTCCAGCCTCTTTAATATACTCACTCAATTCTTCTGCCATTCTCTTAGTCAATGTAGTTACAATGACACGTTCCTTGCGACCGACTCTCTCTGTAATTTGAGTCATTAAATGGTCGACCTGATTCTTAATTGGTTGGATTTCTATTGTCGGGTCTAATAATCCAGTCGGACGATTAATCTGTTCAACAACAACTTCTTTACGCAAATCTTCTTTTAAAATCTTTTTCTTTTTATCGCTAATAAGGTAATTTTCTTCCAAACTTTTCTTAAGTTCATAAGGTCCAGGTGTTGCAGATACAAAGACTACTTGATCAATTTTGTCTTCAAATTCATTGAACTTCAAAGGGCGGTTGTCTAAAGCAGAAGGCAATCGGAAGCCATAGTCTATTAAGGTCGTTTTGCGGGAGCGATCTCCTTCGTACATTGCTCCAACTTGTGGAATGGTTTGATGCGATTCATCAATCATTAAAAGAAAATCATCAGGAAAATAATCTATTAGAGTTGATGGCGGACTGCCAGGATCGCGACCTTCCATTACTCGAGAATAGTTTTCAATACCAGCAACAAAACCTGTATTAGTTAACATTTCTAAATCGAAATTAGTACGTTGTTCTAAGCGAGCAGCTTCTAAAATTTTGCCTTCTTTGCGAAGTTCACCTAGTCGAACAGCTAATTCGTCTCGGATTCTATCTAGTGCAACTTGCAGTTTTTGTTCCGGGGTAACGAAATGTCGAGCAGGGAATATTTTAATAGAATCTAATTCTTCTAAAGTTTCGCCGGAAATCATATGGAGGCGTTCAATCTTTTCTACTTCATCACCAAAAAAACCAAGACGAATAATTGTATCTTCTGAAGATAAAACAATTTCCATTGTATCGCCTTGAACGCGATATGTTCCGCGGCGAAGGTCAATATCATTTCGTGAATACTGCATATCAGTTAAACGTCGAAGAAGCTTTTGTCGTTTAAAACTTTCTCCTTTTTTAATTTCCAGAGAAAGTTCCAAATAATTTTCTGGATTACCCAAGCCGTAAATACAAGAAACAGATGCAACAATAATTACATCGCTGCGACTCATGAGTGAAGTTGTAGCAGCGTTGCGCAAACGGTCGATCTCTTCGTTGATCTGCGTATCTTTTTCTATGTAAGTATCGGAGCGGGGGATGTATGCTTCCGGTTGGTAGTAGTCGTAGTAAGAAACAAAATAATGAACTGCATTATCTGGAAAAAATTCTTGGAATTCACTTGCTAGCTGCGCAGCTAAAGTTTTGTTGTGACACATTATTAAAGTCGGCTTTTGGATTTTTTGAATCACATTAGCCATTGTGTAAGTTTTTCCAGAACCAGTTACTCCAAGTAAAGTTTGGTGACGGTACCCTTTATTTAAAGATTTAATCAAGCCATCAATTGCTTGAGGTTGGTCTCCAGCTGGTTCATAGTTTGTGGTGAGTTTGAATGCCATATTATCTATTATATAGAACATTGATGAAAGATGTCTAAGGTGATATATTTCTTCTATGTCTAATGTAATTGAAGTAAACAATTTAAAGAAAACTTATAACCTGCCTAGGCAGGAGCGCAAAAACGGCAACATTACTTTTGAAGCCGTAAAAGGAACTTCATTTGAAGTAAAAAAAGGGGAGATATTTGGAATCCTTGGTCCAAATGGAGCGGGTAAAACAACTACTCTAGAAATTTTAGAGGGATTAAAACAACAAAGTTCGGGAGAAGTTTTAATCTTAGGGCTTAACAATCTTAAAGAAGTTGACGCAATTAAAAAGCGTATTGGTGTTCAGCTGCAGTCCAGCGAGTACATGAATTTAATGTCTTTGTCAGAACTGCTTGAGCTATTCGCTTCTCTATATAAAAAGAAAGCAAATATAGAAGAACTGCTAGGTTTTGTAAACTTAATAGATAAAAAGAATGCTTTGGTAAAGGATTTGTCTGGCGGGCAAAAGCAGCGTTTTACTTTAGCTTCTGCTTTGGTTAATAACCCAGAGATTTTATTTTTAGATGAACCTACTACTGGTTTGGATCCTCGTGCGCGACGCGATGTATGGGATCTTGTTCGAAAAATAAATGCAAAAGGTATTACCGTAGTAATTACTACACATTATATGGAAGAAGCGGAGTATCTTTGTAATCGAGTTGCGGTTATGGATAGCGGTCAGATATTGGCAATCAATGAACCTCAGAAATTAATAGATAATCTTTCTCATACAACTCAAATTTCATTTTTAACAGATGACACCGTTGCGGATGAACTATGGCAGGGAATTGAAGGTATAGAAAAAATGTATAGCACAAAACCTAAAGTTATACTTGAGGTTAATAATCTTAATGTTATTGATTCAGTGATAAAAAGACTTCAGGAGAAGAATATTAAATTTAGTTCATTTACTGTTAAGACTGCAACTTTAGAAGACGTTTATTTGGATTTAACAGGAAAGGCTTTTGAGGAATAATATGACATCAAGTTTTTATCAGCTGTTTTTAATGAACTTTAGGTTAATCTATCGTAACAGGAGTGGTATCTTTTTTACTTTAGTAATGCCGTCATTGATTTACATAGCGCTTTCTGTTTTGCCTATAGGCGCATCTTTTGGGCCTGCAGATGGAGATAAGGTTAATTATTCTCAGTACGTACTTCCAGGAATTATTGCTATGACAATTATGCAAGGCGGAATTTATGGATTAGCTTATTGGATGATTGATTTGAAAGCACGAGGTGTAATTAAGAGATTCCTTGTAACCCCACTTAAGTCCAGTGAATTAATTGTTAGCGTGCTCGCAAGTCGTGTAGTAGTTGCTTTGGCTCAAGCAGTTTTTCTGACTTTGGTAGGAGTAATTTTCTTTGATGTAACTGTTTCTTGGAATGTTTTACTAGTGACTGTTGTTGCTAGCTTAGGTGCTGCAATTTTCCTTCTTGTAGGTTTATTGATTTCCATGTTCGCAGATTCTTACGAAGCGGCAGCGCCTATTACTACAGCAGTTGGTTTACCAATGACTTTTCTTGGAAATATTTTCTTCCCTGTAGAAGGGCTGCCAACTGTACTTAAATATATTGGACAGGTTTTGCCGATTACTTATTTAGCTGACGGAATTCGTACTTTGTTTTTAACAAATACTGTTCCGATGGCTGTGTGGAAAGATATTGGGATATTGATGATTTGGTTTGTAGGTATTTTGGTCATTACTTTGTGGAAATTTAGATTAAAAGAATAGATAAGATATTTTAAAAGCATTGTTGACAAAACAATGCTTTTTTAGTATAATTACATTAATATTTTTACTCGGAGGATAATTACATATGGGCAAATTCATAATTGCTTTTGCAGAAGGTATGTCAGAGATCACATCTTTGATGTTTGGAATATTCTGTTTCGCTTTATCTTCAAGGTATAGCAAACCTAATGCTCAGTTTCCGGGTTACGATGGTCGTTCTGACGAAGAACGGAATCGTTCTAGATTTGCAGGGGATTTGAAGACCAGCAACAACGGGTAATGTGCCTCTGCAAAAAACGCGTTTCAAAAATGAAACGCGTTTTATATTTCCTATTTATTTTTTGCTTTGGTGATATTTGGTTTTTGTCCGTAATTTACAACCAATGATTTCGTTTCTTTGATTCTTGTAAGTTTAGACAAATCAGATGGAATTTTATTTTTAGCAATTACTACAACAGGAATGCTTAGTGCAAATCCTAAGGCTTGCGCAAGAGATAGTCCAACGCGAATTCCAGTAAAAGATCCTGGTCCGCTGCATGCTATAACTTTTGATAGATCTTTTGGTGTAACTTTATGTGCTACTAAAAATTTTTGCAAGAATTCATTAGTCTTATAGTTTTCATTAAATGCTACAGATTTAACAATTTCCTTCACTTCACTTTCTTTATCAGGATTAATTAAAGCCAAACGTAAATTATTAAAGTCACTTGTGTCTATAAAAAGAATCATTTATTTCAGATTTAATAATTGCTTAACCACTTTGCGATCATCCCACTCAATTCTCTCATTATTTGGAAGCACTAAGAATTGTTCAGAACCTTTCCCGGTAATTAATACAATGTCTCCTGGTCCTGCTAATTCTAGAGCACGAGAAATCGCTTCTTCTCTTTCTAGGATCACTTCAGTAGTAGAAACTTTCTTTTTTGACTGACGGTTAATACCTTCTTGGATATTACTTGCGATTTCTTGAGGATCGCTGTCGTATACATCATCATTGGTAATAATAATAGTATCAGCAAATTTCGCAGATATTTCTCCGAAGATGAAGCGCTTCGCTACATCGCGATGCCCGCCAGTTGAACCGAATACGTGAATAATTTTCATGTGAGGCAAAAGCATTACAGCTCGTAGACTTGCTTCCATGGCTGCTGGTTCAGGGGCGTAATCAACAACTACTGTTGCGCTATTCGGTGTTTTAATAATTTCCATTCGTCCCGGTACGGTGCCAATATTAGCTAATGCATCTCTGGATGTTGTTAATGGTATTCCAAGCATTTGTGCGGCACCGATTGCCAGCATGGCATTTGTAACATTAAATGTACCAAACATTTTTAATCTGAATTCAACATCTTTAACTGAAAAAGCAATATGTTCGCTAACCTCAACTCTCTGCGCAATCAACGAAGTGATGTCGTTTGGTTTAGGGGTATCTATTCTGGTGCTGATTCCAAATTTTTTCCCAGCTTTAAAATTTAAAAAATAATTCTTGTTTGGATCATCTAAATTTACGCCGAGCAAACTATTTGGATTTTTTGCTAGTGTTGCAAACAACAAGCCTTTCGCATCTCTATAATTTTCAAAACTGCCATGACTGTCTAAATGAGCAGGGGATAAATTTGTAAATAAAGCTGCTTGAAAATTAATTCCTAGGTGACGATTTTGTGCCATGCCTTCTGAAGTACACTCTACAATTGCGTAAACACATCCGTTAGAAACCATTTCTGCAAGCTGTTGTTGAAGCATCCATCCGCCAGGCATGGACATACCGTGCTTGTTCACACTTGCAGTATTTCCATCATGAGATCCCGCAGTGGTAATGTAACCAGTTTTTTTTCCAGCAAAGTTTAAAATCTGTGCACACATCATGACCGTTGTAGATTTTCCAGCAGTGCCTGTAACTCCAATGACAAATAGTTTTTTGCTTGGGTTGCCAAAGTAAACTGATGCGTATCTGGCTATTAAGCCATGGTATATCGGTTGAAACGTTTTAAATAATGATTTTGGAATTAGTGAGCGAATTAAACTTTTCATTTTAGAGTTTTTATATTTTATATAAGACGGTTTATTTTCCGTAAAATTGTATAAACAAAATACCAAGCTTTACTTAAAACAGCATCCACTGTATCCGCATAAGATTTTTGAATACCACCCCAACGAAGTTTGAATTGTACGAATCCGGCACTTTTCCCAGTAGATGTTTCAATGCCCCACCAGTCATAATTTTTTATTCCTGCAGCTTTTGCATCGCGCATTGCTTGCCAGTGAAGCGCGTATGGAGCCATAACATTTTTGTTTTCATGGCTGCTTCCGCCAAATAAATAGGTACGAGTTTGTCCATGATCAATCATGATTGCGCTAGCGATAACTCGACCATGATACATGGCCTCATATAAGTATGAAGTGGTGTCGCCAGTGTGGTTTTTAAAAAAAGAAAGCAACTCTTTGTAATACGAATCAGAGTAAGATTTGTAACCTTGGCGTTCACTAGTTTCGCTTAAGAGTTTGATTCCTTCTTCATCAGGAATTTTTTTAGCTTGGACTTCGATATTGTGCTTTTCGGCAACCTTAATGTTGTACCGCGTTTTGTTGTGCATTCCTGCTAGCAAGTCATCTTCACTCAAACTTAAATCCGTAATTAAAGTTGAAGGCGGTTGAATATGAACAGAAGCGATTCCATCTATTGGTAAAACTTTTTTTGATTCCAAGCGAATAAACCAAACATTAGCGAAATCTTTTTTAATCTGTTCTACTAAAGTTTTAGTAACATTATTTACATCACCAGAAATTAAAGGCCCATACGGGCTATATAAATAACTTCCTGGCAGGTGTGGAACTTTAGTCAAAAATAGTTGTATGGTCCCAACAAGTTTCGAATTAGATTGTTCGTTTTCAAAAATTCCATAACGGATAGGCGACTTGCCTTGTGTATTTTGAAATTCACCCCAGCTCCAGCTTTGCAAAAAAGAACTGTCTTCGTGTGTAGCTACGAAACTTTCATACTGTTCTCGGTATTCATTTGTTAATCGGATCGCATGCATCTTTAGATTAAGATCGACTTAAAAGTTTTAAAGCGTGCTTTATTTGGGTTGCAGTATCGGAAGTTTGGTCTAGTTGTGGTAGGGTTTCTCTTATTTCCCTTGGATTATAGCCAAGTCCTGTGAGGGCATCGTAAACTTCGCTTCCTGAAGCATTGCTTCCGCTAAGAATTCCGCCGCTAGTAATTTTATTTTTTAGCTCTAAAATAATTCTTTCAGCTGTTTTTTTGCCAACCCCAGACATTCTGGTAAATATCTCGGTGTCTGCATTCATAATAGCCTGTTGTAAAAGATCTATTTTTGCAGCAGAAACTATGGTTAAAGCCATTTTTGGACCAACTCCAGTTACTGAAATGAGCATTTCAAAGAATTGCAGGCTATCAAAATCCGGCATTCCGAATAGTGTTTGGCCATCATCTCCAGATTTATGGTATATATAGAGCTCAACATCACTATTTAAAGGCAAG
This sequence comes from uncultured Candidatus Saccharibacteria bacterium, assembly GCA_964524735.1. GTDB lineage: Bacteria > Patescibacteriota > Doudnabacteria > UBA920 > UBA920 > UBA920. Next base: position 35,014 of record CAZGCV010000007.1, read on the forward strand.
TTCAGTATTTCTGGGGTGGGAAATACTTTGTACCCCGTTAAATTAGGGGATTCTCCTTGTATTAGCACTATATATTGAGTGGTTTTTTGTAGGACTTTGCCCTTTAAATACGCGATCATATGAATTTATTGTATCACATTGACTAGTTTTTCTGCTTAATTAAGATTTACTTAATAATATCTTCAGATTTACTTGACATAATATACTTGACCGCTATAATAAATATGTGCACAAATACATAGGAAAATAAGGCGAAACTACATGCCCTTTTTTGCGTTTGCGAAAAAGTGGTCTTTTTTGTACTAGAAATACTCGAACGTTGGCTGAAAACCCCATTTTTTAATGCTTTAATCCAAGTCCTGCAATAAGCTTTTTGCTCATCAGGCAAGTTTGTGAAAAACAAAAACACTTTTAAATAAGCTATATTTTGATCATATCGGTACGGTAATGTTCTTCCGGTTCCGGTAAGTGATCCAGCCAACTTAATAATTAATAGACACACCTCGGTTTCTGGCCGTGGTGTGGGGGTTTATTATCCATGCAAACAAAGCCAAAAGCTACTGCCAAGAAGATTGGTAGCGTTGTGTTGCCCGGCGAAGTGCCGATCCAGCGTAAATTCTTCACAAAACAGCATGATATTGCTGCAGTACCTAATCTTATTGAGGTACAACTTAATTCCTATAAGTGGTTCTTTGAACAGGGTCTTAAAGAGTTACTTGCAGAAATTAATCCTATTAAAGACTTCACAGGAAAGAACTTAGAGCTTTCTTTCGGTGATTACTTCTTTGATAAACCGAAGTATGACGAAAATACTTCTCGTGAAAGAAATACGACTTACGAAGCTCCTCTATATGTAAGTGCTAAGTTGATTAATAAAGTCACAGGAAAAACCAAAACACAAGATGTGTATTTTGGTGATTTTCCATTGCTTACTCCACGCGGTACTTTTGTAATCAACGGCGTGGAACGTGTTGTAGTTTCTCAGTTGATTAAATCTCCGGGTGTATTCTTCACAAATGAATTTTCACGCGGTAAGTTTTTGTACGGTGCAAAGATTGTTCCAAATCGAGGTGCATGGCTTGAATTGGATACAGATAATGCAGGAGTAATTGGTGTTAAGATTGACCGCAAGCGTCGCATTCCTATTACTGCATTGCTTCGCGTTTTCGGTTTGTCTTCTAATGAAGAGATCTTGGAAGCATTTAAAGACGTTGATACTAACCCAGAATTAAAGTTCATTGCCACTACTTTAGAAAAAGACGCATCAACAAATGCTGATGAAGGTTTTAAAGAAGTTTACAAACGTATTCGTCCTGGCGACCTTGCAACAGTAGATAACGCTCGCTCTTTAATTACTGCAATGTTCTTTAACTTTGAACGTTATGACTTGTCTGAAGTTGGGCGTTACAAATTCAATCAGCGTTTGGATGAATATGTTTCTCCAAAAGAAGATTCACGCATGCTTACTCTTGAAGATTTGCTTGCTGTTGTAAAAGAAATTATTAAGTTGAGTAATGCACAAGGTCCTGCAGATGATATTGACCACTTGGCAAACCGTCGCATTCGCGCAGCAGGGGAATTAATTCAGACTCGTTACCGTGTTGGCCTTGCTCGTATGAGTCGTATTGCAAAAGATCGTATGTCTCTTGCTGATCTTGAAACTGTAACTCCTGCCCAGCTTATTCACGTTCGTCCTATTGTCGCGGCAATGCAGGAATTCTTTTCTTCTTCTCAGCTTTCACAGTTCATGGACCAAACTAACCCGCTTGCTGAACTTGAACACAAGCGTCGTCTTTCAGCGATGGGTCCTGGTGGTCTTTCTCGTGAACGTGCCGGTTTCGAAGTTCGTGACGTACACCGTTCTCATTACGGTCGTCTATGTCCGATTACAACTCCTGAAGGTCCAAACATAGGTTTGGTTGCTCACTTGGCAACATACGCAAAGATTAATGACTTTGGGTTTATTGAAACTCCATATCGCCATGTTAAAAAGTTTGCTAAGAACGACGGTAAAGATGCAGTTGATGAAATCGCTTTATTCGATGTTAAAGATGGGGAAAGCGTAGTTGTATCTGCTGGATCTACTATTACTGAAGCAGATGCTAAAAAATTACAAAAGGTTCAAGACTTAGATCAGATTCGTATTAAAAACCATGTGACTAAAAAAGTTGAATACATGGATGCGTATCAAGAAGAAAAGCTTACTATTGGTCCTGCTAACTTGAATATTACAGAAGATGGTTACTTTGCAGACGAGCGTGCATCTGTGCGTGTTAATGGTGTGCCGACAATCGCAGATACTGATGAAATTGATTGTATTGACGTATCGCCAAAGCAGATTATTTCTGTTACTACTTCTTTGATTCCTTTCCTTGAACACGATGACGCAAACCGTGCTTTGATGGGATCAAA
>CAZGCV010000008.1:0-15768 GCA_964524735.1 uncultured Candidatus Saccharibacteria bacterium
TATTTTGGAAATACCCGCTGTAATCAGCTTCAGTTACTTCTTGATTTGATTGTGATTTTTGTTCGTTTGCCATTTGTTTTATTATAACATGATTTTGTTGAGTTCAAGCCTAATTTATGAGATTTCCCAGGCAGGGTCTGCTTTCACTTTAGACGCAGCTTTTGGTTTTTTTCCAGAACGCAAATTGAAATACGCTGCTAAAGCAATCATTTGAGCGTTATCAGTACAAAGTTCAAAATCCGGAACGTTGAATTGTAGATTGTTGGTTTTGCACATTGCAGCAAGCTCTGCTCGTAGTTTTCGGTTTGCAGCCACACCTCCAGAAAGCGCTACTGTTTTGCATTTATATTTATTTACTGCGCGTAAAGTTTTCTTGGTTAGAACATCTGCAACAGCATTTTCAAAAGACATTGCTATGTCAGCTTTTTCTTGTTTTGTTAGATTTCGTTTTGTTCCTTTGCCTGCTACTCCTGTTATTTTGTCTTTGTAATACAGCACCGCTGTTTTTAAACCAGAAAAAGAAAAATTAAAATTATTTTCACTTAGCATTGGACGAGGGAAATTGATGTCTGTCTTTCCATACAAAGCAAGTTTGGAAATTTCTGGACCGCCAGGATAGGGGAGTTTAAGGAGTCTTGCGACTTTATCAAAAGCTTCTCCCGCTGCATCATCAACTGTATTTCCTATAACTTTATAGTTTTTATAATCTCTCATTAATACAAGCATGGTATGACCGCCGGAAACTATAATAGACAAAACTGGGAATTGTACTTTGTCAGACAGTTTCCCGAAAGCTGAATACAAATGGCCTTCCATATGATTTGTTGGCAGCATGGGAATGCTAGAGGCTAAAGATAGCCCCTTTGCAAATTCAGTACCCACAATTAGTGAAACGACTAAGCCTGGCCCGCTTGTTACAGCTATATAATCCAGGTCTTTCAATTTTAACTTAGCATCGCGCAACGCTTTTTCTGTGACAGGTAGAATATTTTGCATGTGAGCGCGAGCTGCTACTTCCGGTACCACACCACCGGTTTTTTTATGTATTTCAATTTGAGATTTAACAACAGAAGATAAAAATTTAAAACTCGGTTTAGCGTTATGTATGTTGCCGCGCAAAACGCTTGCTGCTGTTTCATCACAGCTTGTCTCGATTGCTAGAATGTTTTTCAGGTCATTTTTCATATATATAATTATACCTGAATAAGTTTAAACAAAAAACCGTTCATTTCTGAACGGTTTTTCACTAATTTCAATATTAAAATTACATAGCAGATGAACTGCTAGAACCACCTTTGAAGCTGTTAACAGCAACTAAGATAGCTGATAGTCCAACCAAGATGTAAACAACAGTAGAAATTACTGATTCACCAAAGATTGCACCAACTAAGTTGAAGTCGAAGGCGCCAACTAATCCCCAGTTAAGGCCGCCAACAACTAACAAGATCATAGCGATAGTATTGATTGCTTTCAATTTTTTCACCCCCTTCCTTTGTTTAGGTTAGGATTGTCTCGATCTGCTTTTAGTATAATACAATTTCTAAAATTCAGGCGGATTTTATCCACACATGTTTATTTGGCACACTTTTTGCATAGTCCAAAAAATTCTAAAGCGTGACTATTTATGACAGCAAAGTCTCCAAGTTTTTTAACCTGCTGTTCTATTTTTGTTGTATCGCATTTAGATACGTCGACTACTTTACCGCAACTTTCGCAAATTAAATGGTGGTGATGTGAATTATCAACTATTTCATAGTGGTTATGATCATGGCGAAAATTCACTAAGCGGATTAAATCGCCTTTGACCAAAGAGTCCATATTTCTATATATCGTTGCTTGGTCAACTTTCGCAGGTTGTTTCGGTTTTTGTAAAGCTTCTTTTATTTCCTTAACACTCAACGGCTTGGGTGATTTTTGAAGCACGTTTAAAATAGCAACGCGTTCAGCAGTTGCTTTTAATCCTGCGTTTTGCAGCAGGGGACGTAGTTGCTCTGTTATAGTCTCTACCATGAGCATATTATATATTAATTGCGAAGTTTTCGCAATTGCTTGACATTATAATTTGGTCATGATAATCTAAATGCAAATAATTCGCATTTAAAATAATTCATGAAAATTGCTTTTGTAGGCAAGGGCGGTAGTGGTAAGACGACTATTTCCTCGCTTTTTTGCCGTTTCTTGGCTTCTAAAAATTTACCAGTCTTAGCTATTGATGCTGATATTAATCAGCATATGCCCGCTGCTTTAGGTATGTCTGAATATGAAAGAGGTAATATACCTCCGCTAGGTTTAGAAGTTAACCGCATTAAAGAGTTTCTTCGAGCTACTAATCCGAGAATCAGTTCTAATGGCGCAATGATTAAAACAACTCCGCCAGGTTCAGGCTCAAGATTAATGAAATTTCAGGAGAAGAATCCTGTTTACTCTTACTTTGAGCAATCTGCAAATGGTGTTCGCTTAATGGTTACTGGTCCTTTTAGTGAAGATGATCTTGGTACAAAGTGTTATCACTCAAAGGTTGGAGCAGTCGAGTTGCTGCTAAATCATATGGTGGATACAGACGGTGAGTATGTGGTTGTTGATATGACTGCTGGGGCAGATAGTTTTGCTTCAGGTATGTTTACTAAATTTGATATGACGTTTTTGGTTGTTGAACCGACTGTAAAAGCACTAACTGTTTATGAACAATATAAGCAGTATGCCAAAGAGTATAATGTTGAGTTAAAAGTAGTGGGCAATAAAATCGAATCTGAAGATGACTTGAACTTTATAAAAGAAAAAGTCGGAGATGATTTATTGGCAGTTATTTCTAAATCAGATTATGTGAAGAAAATGGAGAAAGGCGAGTTTTTAGATTTTATTTATATTGAACCGGAAAACATCCAAGCTTTTGAGGTTATGCAAGCAGTTGTTGATTCAGCTGAAAAAGATTGGGATAAGTTCTATGAGAATACTGTTGAATTTCATAAGAAGAATGCAATTGCGTGGGCAAATGCAGCTATTGGTGAGGATTTAACTTTGCAAATCGACCCAGATTACGTGCTTAGTAAAGAATTCGTTAAGCTTTTTCCTTAAAAGGAAGAGCTAGCGAATTAAATACTGATTGCGTGAGCATCAGAATCAAAAATTTTAAGGAGAAAAATATGTCGTATCCGTCTATTGTTGGAATTGCATCTGAGCAGGGTATTAATTTGGGGTCTGCTTCTAACGAACAGCTTGCTGGTCTTCTTTGGAAATCCTTTCAAGCTGACTTGCCGTTAGGTGTTAATCATTTGACCGAGCTTGCAGAAAAAGTGAAATCTGGTTTTGATGAAAAAGAGAATCGGGTTTTGGATATTCAAGATCCTAACTCAGCTTTGGGTAAACAGCTTATTCGTTTAGTAGGCACAGATATCGCTTGTAGTGTCTGCGAACAAAAATTAGGAGTTAGTTTTGGTATGTATAATTGTTGCGGTGTGGTTGTTGCGCCTACGAAAGAGCAATTGAACATGACTCTGCTTGAACAGATAAAATTGCAAAATGGCGTGCTTGCATCAGCTGATTGCTAATCAGGCTAGTTATATAAAGCTATTCTATATGGATAGCTTTTTATTTTAGCGCCTCGCGTGCTAACATAAAATTATGTTCAAAAAATTTGGTGTAATATACATTTTAATATTATTAATAGCATTGGTCATTGGCTCAATGGTTTTGGTGGCTATTCAGCCCAACAAAAATGAGTTGGCTTTTGATGCAGGTGTAGCTGCTCAGGATATTTCTCCTTTTGCCAAGTATGAAAAAGGGATGGTGGATGAAGTAGTAAATGAGCAGATTGATGAACTTCAAGGAACGAGATATATTTCCCAACAGCTTAAAATCGTTTTTTATGATGAAGCTATCAAGCCTGTTGTTATTGATAATTCTGTGTTGTTAGATAAAGCAGGGAGTGTTCAATATAAAGTCGGCGATGAGCTGGTTTTGGGTTTGTTTGAATCTGAGCTTGGTTCGCAATATGTAATTGTAGATAGATATCGCTTGCCGGCTTTGCTTGCTATTGCTGGAATTTTTATAGTTTTGGCAATTTTAATAGGCCGTCGTCGTGGATTAACTTCATTGATAGGATTGGCAGTTACTGCTGGGGTGCTTCTATTTTACATTGCGCCACAAATATTAGCTGGAAAAAATTCCATTGCCGTTGCTTTAACAGGTGCTGGGGCAATTGTTATGGTTAGTATGTTTGTATCACACGGGTTGAGTAGAAGAATTCAGATTTCCGCATTAAGTACATTAATTGCTTTGGGAATTAGCGGAGGTTTGGCATATGTGTTTGTTTTGGCCAGTCAGTTATTCGGTTTTGGGCAGAGTGATGCAATGCTTTTGGAAACAGGTTACCTTGGTACCATAAATTTACAAGGCGTTCTTCTGGCTGGAATTATTATTTCTGTTTTGGGTGTTTTGGATGATGTAACAACAGCCCAAACAGCTGCTGTTGAAGAGCTCCACAAGTTGGATTCTAGTTTAAGTGTTTCTCAGCTTTACAGTAAAGGGTTATCTATTGGTCGAGAGCATATTGCTTCATTGATTAACACATTGGTATTAGTTTACGCAGGTGCAGCATTGCCGGTTTTTCTGCTTTTAACATTGCAAAAATCTCAGCCAATATGGGTTTTGATTAACAGTGAATTTTTAGCAGAGGAGCTCATTAGATCTTTGATTGGCAGTATGGCTTTAATTTTGGCAGTGCCGATTGCAACATATTTAGCAGCTTATTTATTTGCAAAGAGCTCTGAAAATAAAAACGCCCAATAGGGCGTTTTTATTAAATCTATTTATTCCAAAGAGCATTCAGGACTGCATCGGCATCTGCATCAGTGGCTCCGGGATTCTTTGCTTTGTAGTCTTCTTTCCATTTTTCTATATTGCTAATTCCTTCTCGGAACGCTGCATTCATTTCTTCCTTAGTTGCATTAGGATTTTGTTTTTTGTATTCAGTTTGCCATTCTTCAATTCTTTGAAGTCCTGCACCCCAATCATCAAATTTAGACCTCAGGAATGTGTAGCGAGCTATTGTAGCTATGGCAATAATCGCGATTAATACGATTAAAATGATTTGCCAAGTCTTCCATTTGCGCTGGTTGCTTTGTAGATTATCCATTGTAGATTTTATTTAATTTTAAATTTAGGGAAGTGTTTGTACAAGAATTGCATTCGGAACACCTCTACCTGGACCAGCTTTGTACTCATTGTTGTAGAGTATTGCAGTAGAGCCGCCGCCGTCTAGTAATAGGGCATGATCAACTCCTAAAGTTTTTAGAACATTGGCTGAGTCTGGGACAGTTGCTCCGTAGACTTGAATCAAATATAGTGTAGTGCCTTTAATTGCGATTGCTCCACGCGCGCTTCTTGAGTTTTTTTGGCCGTTATCTAGTTTGGATTCATCAAGATTAATGCGACCGTTTTCTATTAAGCTAGGGGAGTTAATTCCTGCGTAAGCTGTGAAGTTTGAGTTTTTGTAATCATTCCAGCTGCTGAAATATTTTGGTTGACCAACTGAATCAAAGGTTAAGAATGGGTCATTTTCGCCAAGACCACTGCGTTCATTTACCATGACTCCAGTTTTGCTGTCTATAACTTTCCAGAAAAATGAATTTGCAATGCTTCGACATTCTGAGTAGTCAGCAGGGCAGAAGTACGTACCGTTCATACCGTGTTGTGCAGAATTAGCTTCTGCAAAAGATTTAACAGATGTAATTGGGCAGGTGGCGTTACAGTCTTGGTCGTATGCAGTATCTGTAATTACTTTTACTTTTCCGCTTGCAAGGTCAAAAGTAGTCATGCGAACTTCGAATTGCCCGGGGTTACCGATTACATATTGTCTTGTATAGGCGCCGTTTATTCCAGCTGAGTTATTTGATGCTTCAGCGCAAATTGTTCCAGAGTCTTTAAAAGCAGATGTGCTTCCGTTGTAAACAAAGCTAAAGTTAAACCCAAATCCTAGAAAGCATGATACGCTAGGAAAAACTTGTTTATTTTCAGAACTAACCGCCCATATTGCGCCGCTTTCGTTGACTAGCGATCCAGTTTTAAATCGCATGACTCCAAATGTTCCGTGGTTGTCATTATTGTTGGCGTTCACAACTTGGTTATAGCTGCCTCCATGGGAATAGAACACTCCTTCAGAAGGAAAGGCTTTTGCTGTGCCGTTGTCCCACATCCAAATTGTTCCATTGGAGTTCAGGAAAGTCCCTTCTTTGTGTTGTGCTCCCGAGTTGTTAATTGCTTGTCCTTCTTGCAGTTTGGAAAGATTGCCTTCGCGAACCATTTCGAATTTAAATCCTTGTCCTAAGAATACCTCTGCAGAAGTGAAACCGTATTTTTTGCCAGCACTTACTTGATATATAACGCCGTTGTCTGCAAATAACACGCCATTACCCCAATCAGGCGAGCTTCCTTCGGGTAAGGACATGTCTGCAGCATTAGCAGGAACCACGCGATCAAAAGAAAGTCTATGGGAAAAGAATTTTTCTGCTGAATCAAAAGGTAAACGTTTTTTACCGCTTTCATCTATTTGGTAGACTGCACCGTTGTTGGATATTAAAGTCCCTGCAGGGTGGGGTGTTGCTGCAGATGCTGTTTTAACATCAATTTGATAGAAAAAAGTTAGTGCAGCAAAAGCTGTTAAAACATAGATAATTCTTTTCATCATAATCTTTCCGTTAATTATTAATTAATAATAGCAGATACAGATAAATCTTTTCTGAAATTCTGACAGATTCTGTTATAGTAAGTTTATGAACGATCACTCACAAATGGACCATTCAAAAATGGATCACAGTCAGATGGACCACTCTAACCACGCAATGCCTGAGTCTACGCCAAAAGAATACGCAAAGTTTGCTGTGGTAATTTTAGGTATCCTAGTAATTTCATATTTTGCTGCGCAGCAATTTGGCGGGTTAACTCTTGCCAATTTTTTGCGTATGTTTATGGGCGTATTTTTCGCAGTGTTTGCGATTTTTAAACTCCTAGATTTACGAGGTTTCGCTACTTCGTACATGGGATACGATATAGTTGCTAAAAGATTTATGTCGTATGGCTATGTATATCCATTTATTGAATTAGCTTTAGCAGTAGGGTATTTTTGGCGTGTGCCTTACACCGACTGGGTAACTTTGATAATTATGACAGTCGGTTCAATTGGCGTGTTTAAAGAGCTGGCTCGGGGGAGCAAGATTAAATGCGCTTGTCTTGGGACTTACATAAAGCTCCCTCTTACCACGGTTAGTTTAGTGGAAGACGTGGGTATGGGAATTATGGCTTTATTAATGATTCTAAAAATAATTTAAAACAATAAAAATATATTGACAAACGATAAATATTAATTTACACTGAAATCAGTAATATTAATGTTCATTGTATGAAGAATTCGATTTTTAAGAGTCCTCAAACTCTTTTTCTAAAACTTGTCATTATTTTTATGGCTCTTGTGGCATTTGCAATTTCCTTTATTGCTATTCCTTTAGATATTGCTAAGCATGGAATTGGGGAGCCATTTGTTCCTTATTGGATAATTTTAAGCTTTACTATTATTCCTATTTACACGGCTTTGTACCAAGGGTTTAAGATTCTTGGGTTCATAGATAAAGGAGTAGCTTTTTCTGAAAATTCAGTAAATGCACTTAGAAAAATTAAGATTAGCGGAGGTGTAATTACAGTCATGTATCTGGCTTGTTATCCGTTTATTTTTCGGGCTGCAGAAACAGAAGATGCACCAGGCATGATTTTAATTTGGGCAGCTATTTGCGGAATACCAGTTGCTGTGTCTGTATTTGCTGGCGTGCTGGAGAAGCTATTTAAAAATGCAATTGATATTAAGTCGGAAAACGACTTAACTGTTTAGGAGTATTATGGCGATTGTAATAAACATAGATGTAATGCTCGCTAAGCGAAAAATGAGTGTAACAGAATTAGCTGAAAAAGTTGGCATTACTATGGCCAACATTTCTGTGCTCAAGAACGGTAAAGCAAAAGCAATTCGTTTTTCAACCCTGGAAGCAATCTGCAAGGCTTTAGATTGTCAGCCAGCAGATGTTTTGGAATACCGAGAATAGGGTTTTGAAAAACTTATTTGAATAATATATAAGAAATTTATTATACTATCATCAATGATTTATAAAAAATTATCATATAAAGTATTAGTTCTATCATTAACTACTTTATTTTTATTAGCAGTAGGTTGTAATAATTCAAAAATTATGGAAAACAGCTCAGATGATTTAATGGTTCAGTTAGCGCAGTCGTTTAAGGAAAAAGATGTTATCACTATTAATAATTTAATTAGCGACGGTTATAGTGGGATGCGCTTTTCAAATACTTGGTCAGAAGAAAATTGGCAAGCATTTGCCCATGCATTTACTACCGCTAAATTGAAGTCTAACAACGGTACTGAGGCAATTTATGAAATTGTAATTGAGTATCCTGAGGACATGAATATACAAAAAGAAATAAAAGATGTCACTCTGGTCAATCAAAATGGTAAGTGGCTTCTAGTGTTTCAAACTTTTATGATAACTCCTCACGAGTAACCTAAATCTGATCGAATTAAGTTAAAAACGCCCATTTGGGCGTTTTGTAATTTTTGGTAGGCAAAAACATGACGGTTGGAAAACATACCTAGTAACGGTTGGTGAGGTTTATAAATACCTAGTCCCTATTTATTAGGGTAAGGCTTCGCAGGCTATTCCATCGTTATCTCTATCTAAATCGCTAGAATCATAAGCTTGGCCGTCTAGGTAATCCTGTGCTTCTTCTTGGGTATCGAAATCAGAGCAATCGTAATCGATAGAGTAGTCATTATATTTTTCGCTATCTCGAACTATATTAATATCCAAATAATCAGAAGATATATTGCCAAATAAATCTTCTGCGACTATTTTTACCTTGTTGGTTCCAAAATTAAGACTCAAACCTACATTTTGAACAATGCGATTGTTTTCATCGGGATTAATTTTGCGACCCCCCAAGGTTATAGATTTAAAGCTACCTTTAACCTCGCCTTCGATTGGAATATTGTAATATGAGGAGTAACTATGGAAATCACCATGCTTCATACACACATATTCTTCTGTGGATGGGCTCTCTCCAAGTGAGAAACAAAAGCCTTTTTGAATCTTTGGGGCTATCGTATCCACTCTAACATTAAATACCTGTAAATTAGTTGTTTCGTTTCCTGCTTTGTCTTTCAGGTTGAATGTTAAGGTGTTGTCACCCTCTTCAATTTTTTGATTTAATTCAAACTTTCCATTATTGGTAGGGAATACTGAGCCATTTAGTAAAAGCATATCTTCTGGGTTAGTAATACTTCCTTTTATAGTCAGTTCTTTAAACTTTGTAGTTTGGGGGATAGGGGCTTCAAATGATATATTTCCGTCCGGGGGTGTAATATCTGCTGTTAAAGTGAATTCTTTGGAATATTCGCTAATAATCTTACCTTTCCTTTGTTTGGTTTTGATTATAAAATCTCCATCGGCAGAGAAGTTTAATGAGGTTTTAAAACTTCCGTCTTTACCAACCTGTGTTTCAGTTACGAATTTCTCATTTAAGTATATTAATATTTGTGCTCCAGGATAACCTATGCCTGAGACTTCGTACGATTTGCCAACAAATACTGATTCTGCGGCTCTCACTTCTGGTGGGTTTAAAGATTTTAGACGCAAAGATTGATATCCTATTAGAATTATTAGGAGAACAATCACAACACAAGCAATGGTTAGTGCGCGATTCTTTTTTATAAAAGCAATATTGAGCATTATGGCTTATTTAAAACTCAAACCCTTGTTTTAGCATCTCATCTTTAACTGAAGTGAAATAGATATAGGAAGGCAGGTTTTTTCTTATTTCCTGTTCTTCTGCCCAACCAATTTTTTTATCAGGATATTTGATCTTTAGGTCGTCAACTATATTTTTGATTTCTGCCGAATTACTAGATGAGTTAGGTAGAATTATAGAAGACTCAAAGCCAATAAATTCAAAACCTTTTTCAATGAGTCTGTTTTTTAGCTCATAGTAAGTAACCCCTTTAGGTAAATTTCTTTGAATATCGTTTTCGTCTTGCAGAGATATTTCTTTATTAGGGTTGTCGATTGCAATTTGCGCTATCACAGATTCATACCTCTGTTCTACTGTTTGTTCTTTTTCCTGCTCCTCAAATATCAAATCACGAAGTTGTTCTGATGTAAGGTTTTCATTATAACCTGCGAATATAGTTTCTATTTTTTCGCTTCTGTTATTACTAGCAGTATGGACAATGAGCACAACAAGTAAAGACGCACACAAAATCACAGCATAGATAGCAATGAGCTTTTTTATCTTTGGATTGTTGAATTCTGAGAAGTTCATTAAATTACTAATTTACCGAAGACTATGTAGTAAAAAATTCTTTTCACTAGTTCAAAAATAAATATAACTGATAGAATAGCAATGGCAGTGTAACCAAGCATGGCACCAATATTTGAAGCAGGCTGTTCTACTAAGTGCATTTTGAAATTTGGTATCAATCTATCTATACCAGCATCAGTTGGGGGAGTAAGAGATAGGGTTTGGTCGTTTTGTATGCACATCTTTTTGATTGTGCGTTTTTCAGTATCGCTTAGGTAGCTACTATATATGTTGCTGCTATTGATTTCATCGAAATCAATTCTAGTACCATTATCGCAAATAAAATAAGAGCGCTCTTTGTTGATAGAAGTAGAGTCCTTAGCATAAAACGAAGCAAACACTACGACCAAAACGAGTGCTAGTACAAATCCTATAATCCAAATTGTTTTTAGTAGCCTAAACCACCAAGTATCTTGTGAAGCTTGCATGAAATATTTGAAATCTGCCCATAATATAGCATGAAAAACAAAAAAAAGCTATAAATATAACCTTTTTGTTTTCACGAGTCTATTGCTCAAGCAATAGCACTTTGGAAAACCCTTTAAAAAGGAGTTGAAAATGTCAGATAACCGTAGCGGTAGCCCAAATTCTACTGAAGTGATTTCTCAGAATGGACTCTATAGAAGTGTCTGCTTTAAAAATATGAGTATATTTTTTATTACCTGCGGAATGCAATGAAGTCCCAATTATAAAAGCTTTATTATCAATAATAAAAAATCTATCATGGATAGTGCCAATTTTACGAGCTTCAGAGTTTGGGAATTGTTTTTTAAATAGCTTAAACTCTCTGACAAAGTTACCGTAGGTATTGTTTGTCAGAATTTTTATTCCGCACCCTGTTTTGGAAGTTGCAAGAATATCTAATGTCCCATCTTCCACATATGCATCGTATATTAGTATTTCTTTCGTTGCTGTATTAAATAATGACTGTAAAACTTTGTAAGAAGTGAAAGGTTTGTTTGGGTCAAATGCGAAATTTTGCTGGCTTTGGTCAGATGACAGAATTACTTTTCTAATTTTTCTGAGACCTGCCAACCAATTTTTTTTGATCAACCTATCGTTATGTATAGATGACTGAAGAGAAGTTAAAATAATTAGAGCTTTGGGATCTTCTGTTAGGGTAGTACTGAGTTGAGTATTGTACTTTGCGAGCCAGTCCTTAGCGCGAGCTTTAACCACCTGACTGGATATACTATTAGCGGAGTTTGCGAATAAAGTAATTAGGGATTCCGTATCTTTGATTAGTTTATTCTGCATTTTCTTCCACGGTGTTAGTTAATATTTTTGCTACCTCTTGATCTCCGAATGTGGTTAGCCTGTACTCATGGCTTTTCCCAGACTTGTAAGATATAAGTAGCTTCTTTTCATTGCCTAAGTCCCTACTAATATTAGAAGGGTACATTTTTGGAAATTTTAGTGGTGGCTCAGTTAATAAAGTGTTTATTTCGGTTGCGGTGAGGCCTTTTAATCCATAATATTCTTTGCCAATGTGAATAGCCAAAAGAAATCTACCCATTTGCTTTGTTTTATGTATAACAGGGGATAGCTTTTCAAAATATTCTTGAGACATTTCCTTCTCAGCAAACGCCTTTAAGAATTCAGGGCGACCTCCTGATGGAGAGGATTTATTAGCTTTTTTTTGACCTTTACCTGCGGGTTTCTCTTTGACCTTATCAGTCTTTAACCAGTCCTCAACATTTATAATCCCTTTTGGTGTAATGGAGTACTTTGCCTTATCTACAGTAATTAAGTTCTCGTCCTTCAAATCTGTGAGTATTGGACCAATGGTATTTGCAATTATATCAACTGCTTGCATAAGCTCATCACGAGTCGCTAAATTTTTTTCTTCAGTATTGTTAATTATCTCCCACGCCTTTTTACCTGTTAGATACAAAAGAAGCCTTGTTTTATTGGAGAATTTTAACCCCTGTCGAGTTAATTGAACCCCACTTGTGTCGTTTATAAGTTCTACATTGTCTTTCAGTATATTTTCGATTAACTCTTCACTAACTTGTTTTTGATTGATAATTAAGTCTTTTAATGCCATTTTTGCTTATATTACTTATAATAAGTCAAGTTTACTTGATTTTCTCCTTATTGTCAAGCGGTATTATGCGATATCTTAAATATAAGTCCATTTATCATTGAAAGTATGTACAAAGCATTATATTGGAAATACTATTAACTTGATTAATTGATTTTATAGTCAAATGGGGTATGGTGGAAAAAGACAAGGTTCAGGGAGACCTAAAGGTAGTCGAGCTACTCACACTTTAGAAGCGCAAGCTTTCAGGCAATATCTAATTGAAGAAACTATTAAAAATAAAGAAGCCATCGTGGCTTCTTTGATTGAACAAGCTAAGGCTGGTAAATTACCTGCCATAAAAGAAATTTTGGATAAAGTAATCGGTAAGACCTTAGATTTAAATGAGACTAAAGAAACTGAGCGTACAGAAGAATTAAAACAAATTAACGATACACTAAAAGAAATGTTCTATCGAGTAAAAAAATAGTTATTATTCTTTTGGAATTGGTTTGTAGACCAGTTGAATAATGTTAAGTAGTTTAGTTGCAGACTCTAAAGCTTCTTGGTCCGATAGGGTTTCACTTGTTTGATTTTTGTAAATCTGTTTAAATTCTTCCAAAGCTTCTTTTGTAATCATTACCATAGAATTATTAAAAAAATTAAAGATTTAAATCATCTTTCAGCTTTGAAGCCTGAGCAAATCCTATGCGAAACTTCTTTTGTAACCAAGCTACTGTGATTTTTTTATTTGGATTTAATTTTTTGAACTTCCCAATCCCTTTTTCTATGATTGGTAGTTCGTATATCGCAATCACTTTGGATAATTTGTTATTAAGGGTGTTTAAAATTTCTTGAGCGCTCTTTAGTTCTTTGAGGGTTGTTAGTTGTGCTTTGTCCATAGTTTTTTTCATAATGTTTATTACTTCAATCCGTGCTGGAGTACGCAGTCATTATAAAATTTTTCTCTTACTGATTCGTCGGGGTGTGGAAATGACGCGCATTCTTGTTTTAATTTGGTTGGTCGGTAAGAGAACCAATAGAATAGTCCTATAACTAATAGGAGTAAAGACGCAACTATTATAAACAGTTGTTTGTTATTCATTTGTTTTTCCTTGGATGGATTAATTATCTTTTCCAAATGAAGGCATCAAAAAGCCCCCACTGGGACAATAGAGCTTTCGCCCTAAACGCAAACCTTTCGGGATGCGACCATCCAAGGAACCCCAGTGAGGGTTCTTTATCTTGGATGGATTGGCATGCCATACCTTGCTATTGCAGGGGTTAGGCACTTAATTTATAGGTTAATTATACAATATTTAGGGCTTAATGAAAATCAGCACATTACGATACACCTAATACATTCCTTGAAGCCATAGAATGACCATGGCGGCACTTATAGAGGTTGGATGAGTAATCTATTGTCTGCTAATTTTGAATGTCATATAATTTACACAGGATGTATTTAAATGATAAAAAGTCGAATGAAATCTTTAGAAATCTGATTCAAAGTCAGAATTTTTGGGATTCCCTAAAAAGGGAGAGAGAAGCTATTTCTAAACTGAACGGTGGTCTTGCTTCAATTGAGACAAGTAGGCAGTTTAAAAACGATAAAAGTTTTAAGCGGTTCATAAAAGCAAGTAAAAATTTGCTTAAAGAATTTGGTTTAAATCAACATTTTAGCAGTATCATCGAAGATTATTTAATCTACGGTAAAAAATTTGAACAAAAATTTGCGAACCGTGAATTTTCTGTCTATGGGGCATATTTATACCTAAACTTTAAACATTTAAATCCTGGCAAGGCAGTAGTTGAGATTTACCCAGGAGCTACCTTAAAATCTGTACAAAATCTAATCGCTGAATGGTGGGGGAGCATTGATAAAAATTTTAGAGAGAAGTTCCCAGAGGAATATAAGTATAGAGTTAAAACAAAACCAAACAGAGAAAGAGACTTAAAAATTTACAATCTATATAAATCAAAAGTTATTCAAAGTAATGGTAAGGCAAATATTAGAACGATGCGAGAACTATATGGAATCGAGTTTGCAACCAGCACTTCTAATAATGATTTAAGAAAAATTATTTCTGACAATGAAGGTATCAAATTGCCTAATAGTATAGACACAATACGAAATATAATTCAACGCATGAAAGAAAAAAGCAGGTAAGTTTACCTGTTTTTTGTTTCCACAATAATAGTATATTGGGGTTTTTAATTTTCCCGTAGTATCAGAATATGCTCTCGAGAGAAAAACAATTAACAACTAGTAGCCAGTTATCACCAGAAATGATCAATTATGTGATATCCATTCTTGAGATAGCTGACGAGCTGGCTACTAGAGATACAAGTAAGAAGAATGAAAAAGAATCAAACTGAGCAATCTTCTGGAGAACAGAAAGCCCCAATTGTTATAAATGGAGCTCAAGATTTCAAAGAAGGAAAAGCGTATGTTGCTATTACAATAAAGCAACAGCAAGGATATGGATTTGAGGAGAAAGTATTGTTAATCGACTCAGACAAAGAAAAGACTGAGTTTCAACACCATGTCCTTTATCAAAAATCAATTATTTCGGAACGTAAACCATTGCCTGAAAGCTTTCGTTGGGGGATAGATGATTTAGCAGATTTTATCAATGAAGGCAGTGGAGTAACTCTTCAAGAAATTTATGAAGAAATAGTGTCCGAGAGTAAAAAGTATCTCCACTTCACTAACCCTGTATGGCATGGATTTATATCCATTTGGATTATGGGGACTTACTTTCATAGAATGTTTCCTGGTTATCCCTACATTCATTTAAATGGAAATGCTCATAGTGGTAAGACAAAGTGCTTATCACTTATAGCTAATTTAGCCTTTAATGCTGAAATGTCGTTTAATAATACAGCGGCATATATGGTTAGATTAATTCATGATAATAGCGCTACATGTTGCATGGACGAAGTCGAGAGCTTAAGAAAAGCTAAAGACGAGGATAGTAAGGTGTTATTAGCAATGCTGAACAGTGGTTATAAAAGAGATAGTTATTCAGGCAAAATGGAAGCTCAAAAACCAAATGGTTGGAAGAGAGTAAAATTTGAATCGTATTCGCCAAAAGTATTAGCGGGTATTGATACACTTCCAGCAGCTTTAAGCACTAGATGCATTCCTATAATAATGGCACGGTCTTCAAATCAAGAAATTGTGAATCGTGAAATTAATAATCTCAATCCCAGTTGGTCAGCAATTAGAAATAATCTGTACAGATCATTATTGACTCACTATAAACTTATCTCAGATAGTTATGACAATTTAACTGATGCGGAAATTTTAGGAAGATCATGGGAGC
>CAZGCV010000008.1:15778-23008 GCA_964524735.1 uncultured Candidatus Saccharibacteria bacterium
GGAGCTTTGGAAACCTATATTAGCAATAGCTAAAAGCATGAACATAGAAATTTACCAAACAATTAAGAAACTAGCACTGGAAGTTGAGAGTAATAAAAAGGAAATTGAAACGGAACAAATTATTACCCCAATATTGTTGCAGGGTTTGTATGAATTAATGTTGGGTCGAAAAGAAACTAATTGTTTTTATTCAATCTCTACTATCTGTGAATTTTTGAGTCAATATGATATCGAATCTTTTGGTTGGTTAGCAGAAGACAAGCAAAAGAATCGTCGAGGAAGATGGTTAATGAACCAGTTAAGAATTTCAGGAATAGTGCATGGGAAAGCCGAACAGAAAAAAGTTAATAATACTAATAATAAAGGTTGCACTCTTAACAGAGGAAAAATCTCCGAATTAATGGTAAGTTTTGGAATCGTGTTGCCAGCAAGTGCGGAAGAGTTTACATCCACCGACGAAATGGTAGAAGGTTTAGACTTTTAAAATTTACGGTTACTAGGTTACTTTAGATTTTTCAGTAAATCAGGATAAAGAAAAAATGGTAACTCTTTAGTAACTATACTCCTTTCGGGAAAGGTTACTTTAGAGTTACTAAAATGAGAATGCTCTGATTGCTTAGAATGATTTTGGTAACCCAGTAACCCAAACTCAATATAAACAACAAAAATTGTACATTCAAAACCCCTTGTTTTATAATTAATTTGCTTAGACCAAATAGTTGAAACCGCTATATTTTTTTAGTATAGTTAGGATAAATCACCGAAGTACTGTTTGGTCTAAGCAACTAGCAGTTTCAACTTCGGTGGTTTTTATTTACCCCTATGAGATTCAAATCTCAACAAGAAAGAATGAAGTGGCTACGAGCCACAGCACAGAAAATCTATGAAATGGAGCATGATCGCAAAATCTGCATATTGAGCGGTGATTACGATAAAGCCTTCAGTTTGCTTATGGGTATAAAAATCGCTAGACAGTTGTTTTCTAAAGAAAGTAGAAAATATGCAAAACACTGAATATCAAAATAATTATTTCAGTTATGTCCGAGTTTCGAGCGAGCGACAGACCGAAGGGATGTCACTTGAAGAACAGACCCGACAAGTAAACCTATATGCTGAACGAAAAGGTTTAAATATAGTTCAAAAATTTGTGGAAGTGGATAGTGCGTCAGAATTGAATCGTCCAATTTTTGCAGATATGATTTCTAAAATAGACCGCAAAATCGCTGGCGTGATTTTTCACTCCATCGACAGAAGCGCAAGAAATTTATTTGACCAATCAAAAATTTACACTTTAATTCAAAATGGTCATGATTTCCATTTTGTTGCAGAGTCATTGTCAACCGACAATCCAAGTGCGAGAGGTATGATTTTGATTATGTGGGGAATGGCTAGTTCATTTACAGAGAACCTTAAAATGCATGTTAACAAGGGAATTATGGGAATGCTCAACGATGGGCGTTGTCCTAATCCTGCACCAATTGGATATGTAGATAAAGGAAAAGGAGTAAAAGAGCCTGACCCAGCTAATGGTCCTTTGGTAAAAAAGTTGTTTGAGTATTACGCAACAGGTAATTATGATGTCATAAAGCTTACTAAGAAGATGTATGATTTGGGTTTACGAAATAAAGCAGGGAACATGGTAAACGATAAAGTGTTGTACAAGTTGCTTAGAAAGAAATTTTACTACGGAACAATTACATATAGAGGGGTGGAGTACGAGGGAACTCACGGCAAAATTATTACTAAATCTTTGTTCGATAAAGTACAGCAAGAATTAGATGCTCGAAGCTTTAAACATAAGCGACTTCACTTATATATTTTTCAGGGAATGATAAAATGTCCTAGCTGTGCAAAAACTATGCGCTCTATATCCGCAAAGCGAAGATATAAGTATTATAATTGCCGTACCAAAGAATGCACCTTTAGAAAGACAATCAGAGAAACAGAAATTGAGGCTGCTTTTCTAGACGAGCTTAGAAAACTAGAGTTTACAGATGATGAGGTTACTATGTTTTTGCAAGCAGTCACTCAGTTCAGAAAAGACTTACGCTCAAGCAGTGCAGAACAAGTCAAGCAATTAGACATGGAAATACAGAAGATATCTAAATCAAAGGACTTATTATTAGAGAAATATTTGAAAGAGAACATCGCAGACGATGACTATAAACTGATGAGATCAAAATACTTAAATAAGAAACAAGAACTTGAAGAGAGAAGAGAGTCACTGGTGAAAGCTGACGAGGATATTTGTAATCAAATTGCAGAAATTGGAAAACTATTGAAAAAGCCATTAAACGCTTACTTTTTAGCAGGAGATGAAGGTAAGCGAGGATTAGTAAAATCTTTGGTGGAAAACGTGACTGTGGTAAATGAAAACCCTATCGTTCATTGGCAAAAAGAATTCGAGGTAATACAAAACCGCCCTAAGGCGGCTGTTGGTAGCGCTACGGGGAATCGAACCCCGATTTGACGGATGAAAACCGTCTGTCCTAACCGTTAGACGATAGCGCCATATTTATTGAACTTTTCGCTAAATATCAAATTTAACTTTCAAATTTTAACATTTATTTCACTTTTTGGCAAGTCCGACAACTCTCAGGTATTTGACTGTAATTACACTAGGGGATATACTGAACTAGTAGACCCCCCATAGGGGGGTATTGGAGAATATAAATGAGTAATCAAAATAAGCAGAATTTAAAAAACAGGGCAGACTTAGTAAAGCGTCTGCGCTACATAGAAGGACATGTTAGAGCTGTGGCAACTATGGTAGAAAACGATGCTTACTGTATGGATATTATCAACCAAGGGCATGCAGTCATTGAAGCAATGAAAAAGGTTAATAATTTAATGCTGGAAGGGTATCTTGGTGAATGTGTAATAGATGCCAACAGTACTAACCCTGCTAAGCGAAAAGCAGCGGTAGAAGAACTAATAAAGATTTACTCTAAGAAATAAAGCCGAATTTCAGGCAAGAAAGAAAAAATATGGATAAAATTTTTAATGTATTAATTATCGGCGGCGGACCTGCTGGGCTAACTGCTGCGTTATATGCGTCTCGCGCGGAACTTGAACCAGTTGTCATGGCTGGAATTGCTCCAGGTGGACAGTTAATGCTTACAACTGAAGTTGAAAATTTTCCAGGATTTCCGGAAGGAATTCAGGGTCCTGACTTAATGGCTAACATGACCAAGCAGGTGGAACGTTTTGGAACTAAGATGATCTACGAAGATGTAGTCTCCGTGGATTTTTCGGCGCGTCCATTTAAAGTGCAAACTGCAGCAAACGAATACCAAGCTAAGACGGTAATTATTGCTACAGGCGCAGAAGCTAATTGGCTGCAACTGCCAAATGAGCAAAAGCTTCGCGGTAAAGGTGTGTCTGCTTGTGCAACTTGTGACGGCTTTTTCTTTAAAGATAAAAACGTTGTTGTAATTGGCGGAGGAGATAGCGCTATGGAAGAAGCAAATTTTCTTACTAAATTTGCAAGCCATGTTACGATTGTTCATCGTAGCAATGATTTTAAAGCCTCTCGCATTATGCTTAAGCGCGCGCAGGATAATCCAAAGATTGAATTCGTAACCAATGTAACCGTAGTAGATGTTTTAGGCGAAGAATCAGTTGCTGGTATTAAAGTAAAAGATAACGTTACTGGCGAAGAACGGGAAATTGCAGCTCAGGGATATTTCGCAGCAATTGGACATACGCCTGCAACTAAGATTTTTCAGGCAGCTGGTATTGAAACGAACGAAAAAGGTTATATTATACCAAGAGAATTTACAATGACTAATATTGAAGGTGTGTTTGTAGCGGGTGATGTTCACGATCATCGCTACCGCCAAGCTATTACTGCAGCTGGGGCTGGTTGTATGGCTGCGCTAGATGTAGAAAAATATCTAACCAAAGAGGAATAAAGATTCTATGAATATAAATCCTTTCGAGTCTGCCAAGGCTCAGCTTAATGTTGCAGCTTTGGTCAGCAATGCAGATTCTGTAGTTGTAGAGCGATTAAAAAACTTTGATCGTTACATAGAAGTTTCTATCCCTGTGCAAATGGATGATGGAACCGTGAGAAATTTTCAAGGGTTTCGTTCCCAGCACAACAACGCGCGTGGTCCCTATAAAGGCGGAATTCGGTATCATCAGGATGTTAATTTAGACGAGGTGCGCGCTCTTAGTTTTTGGATGACTTTTAAAAATGCTGTTGTAAATGTTCCTTTTGGTGGCGGTAAAGGCGGTATTGTTCTTAACCCAAAAGAGTTAAGTGAGGGTGAACTAGAGCGACTATCTCGCGGTTACATGAAATTGATGTGGCGCAACTTTGGACCACAGTTAGATGTACCAGCTCCAGACGTAAACACAAACGGACAGATTATGGGCTGGATGCGTGATGAATTTGAAAAGCTTTCTGGTGGTGAATCTTCGCCAGGTGTAATTACTGGCAAGGCAATTTCTGAAGGAGGTAGCGAAGGTCGTACTGAGGCTACTGGTTTTGGCGGCGGCTTTGTTTTGCGCCAAGCTTTGTCTGCTGGTTTGTTGTCGGGTGTTGCTACAGAAACAGATGGTAAAACAATCGCGATTCAAGGTTTTGGGAATGTGGCCACTTATTTGGCGGAGTCTGTAAAAGAGCTTGGTTTTAAAATAGTAGCTTTGTCTGACAGTAAAGGTGGTATCTATAACGAAAACGGTATTGATATAGCTGCGGCAGAAGAGCATAAAAAGAGTACTGGCGCTTTACGTGGTCTTAAAGGTTCATCTGAAACTACCAACGAAGCTTTATTGGAACTTGATGTAGATGTGCTAGTGCCGGCTGCTTTGGAAAATGTTTTGACTGGTGAAAATGCCAGCAAGGTAAAAGCAAAATTGATTCTTGAAATGGCTAATGGTCCAACTACTCCAGAGGCAGATGAGATCTTTGCTAAAAACGGAGTAGTGGTTGTGCCAGATATTTTGGCAAACAGCGGCGGTGTTTGTGTTAGTTACTTCGAATGGTATCAGAATGTTAACAACGAGAAATGGTCTAAAGAAGAAGTTTTGAAAAAGCTAGAAGAGCATATGGTTGCTGCTTTTACCGAAGTTCGTAGGGTTCAGGAAAAGTATTCATGCGCCATGAGAACTGCGGCTTACATTGTTGCATTGGAACGCTTGGCAGAAAAAATGAAATAGAGTGATATAATTAAGTCATGTATGACTGTATTATAATCGGCGCAGGACCAGCAGGAATGACTGCTGCAATTTACACAGCGCGTCGAAAATTTAAGACTTTAGTTTTGGCAGAGCATATTGGCGGTCAAATGGTTTGGTCTGCAGATGTAGAGAACTATACTGGCTTCACGATGATAACCGGAGCTGATTTAACTTTGCGTTTTCAGGAGCATATGGCAGCATTGAAAGAAGATTTGGAAGTTAAGCTGGATACAACCGTAGTGAGTGTTGAAAAAAATATCACCTCATTTGTTGTCGAAGATAAATCGGGAAATGTTTATTATGCCAAATCTGTAATTATTGCTTCTGGTAGAAATCCTCGACATTTAGGAGTTCCTGGCGAAGAGAAATTATTTGGTAAAGGTATTGCTGTTTGCGCAACTTGTGACGGACCTTTATATAAAAACAAAGATGTAGTGGTGGTAGGTGGTGGTAATAGCGCCATGGATGCTATTTGTTCTTTGTCTAAAATTGCTAGAAATGTTTATGTGATTAACACCACCAATGACTATACTGGAGAAACGATTGTCAGGGATAAAATTACATCTTGTTCTAATTCAAAGACTTTTCATTCAGCTAAAGTCACGGAAATTTTAGGAGACGAAAAAGTCACTGGAATTAAGTTTCAAAAAATTGGAGAACCGGAACAAGAGTTAAAGGTTGATGGAGTTTTCATAGAAATTGGATACGTTCCTAGTAATTCATTTGCGGGCATTGTAGAAATAAATGATCACGGTGAAATTAAAGTGGATAAAGATTTACAAACTACAGTACCAGGAATTTTCGCAGCAGGGGATATTAACGACGCCTGGGGCGAACAAATTATTATTGCAGCTGGAGAAGGGGCCAAAGCCGCATTAGCAGCAGGTAATTATCTTACTAAACATAAATAGCTTTGAAAAAAGACCCTTGCGGTCTTTTTTATTTTGGAATATAATTTGTTCAAATTTAAGGAGGTTGAATAATGAACGAATTGTCAGATACTGCCGGTACTTTTCGTGCCGATTTAAAGTTATGGTATCAGCATAAAGGATTTTTGTTTTTACTATTACTTTCAGTAGTTGCTGCTGGGTCTTTATTTTTGAATATTGCTTTTTTTCAAGAATATAAGTCTTTAGGTGTATTTTTAGTTTGGAATATCTTAATACTGTTTGGAATGATAAGCGCGTATTTGATTGTCAAATACAAACTAGGTACGTCTTCCTATAATAGAGGACTTTATTCCTTTGCGATGTTGAATTGGGTTATTTTAATTTGGTGCGTCTCGTTTATTTCTTTTAACCGTAGCGATTTAATTACAGAAATAGTAACAGTTATACTCTTTTCTTTAATTGGCGTTGTGTTTGAGATGCTTTGTATGACATCACGAAAATCATAACTCAATATATAAAAGCTCATCTGTTTAGATGAGCTTTTTCTTTTTAACTGTTCACGCGTTCTACGTAGATGCCTTCGCGGGTATCTATTCGTACAACTTCACCTTCTTTGATGAACATTGGAGCCTGCACTGTTAATCCAGTTTCCAACTTCACAGGTTTTGTAACGTTGCCGCCGCTGTTTCCAGTTATTCCTGGAGGAGCTTCCACAACTTTCAAATCTACTTTAATCGGCAATTCAATTGATACTGGTTTTCCATTGAAACGAAGTACTTGAACTTTTGTCCCTTCAATTAGGAAAGGTTCTTGTTCTGCTGTAACTTCTTTTGGGAAATCAATAGTTTCGAAAGATTCATTGTTCATGAAATGAGTACCTTCTTCGTCTGCATATAAGAAGTTTGCGTTCTCGCGAGTAACATCAGCAGATTCTACTTTTTCGCCAAACTTGAAACTGTATTCCAGCACTTTTCCAGTAATTACATTTCGCAGTTTTGCTTGCATAACAGGTTTACGCTGCGCTGTACGCATGCGGTTAGACCAGATAACCTGGAAAGGTTCACCGTTCATTAGAACGATTGCACCTAATTTTACATCATTTAAATCCATATTTATTCCTTTAGTGTTTTTTGGGGAATAAGCAAATACCTCT
>CAZGCV010000008.1:23018-27080 GCA_964524735.1 uncultured Candidatus Saccharibacteria bacterium
TAACTCATAGCTGTATAAATCGGAGCCCGAATGGGGGAGCGATGTAGCAGCTGCTGAGTTCATAGCAGAGGTATTTACTAATTCTATTAAGGAGCTACGAAAGGTAGTAGCGCCATGTGGCGTGCACGCTTCAAAGCAACTGTTACCATGCGTTGGTGCTTAGGGCATGTGCCTGTGCGGCCATGAGCCAAAATTTTAGCGTGTGGAGACATAAAGCGGCGCAATGTTTGCGTATCTTTGTAGTCTACTGTGCTGATCTTGTTAGAGCAGAAGAAACACACCTTTTTTACTTGGGGAGCGTTGTCCCTGTTGTTCTTGTTGTAAGCCATAAATGTTTAAGTCTGTGAGAGTTAGTCTAAAATGGAATATCCTCAACACTGATATCTTCGCCGCCGCCCTGTTGGATGGTTGGAAGTTCCTCAGCTTCGTTGAATGATTGATTGCTATTGTCTTGAGCGTTGTTATTGAGGTTGTTGTTAGCAGTTCCTGCACCGCCTTGTCCGCCGTCTAACATAATCATGTTATCAGCAACAATTTCTGTGCGGCTTCGCTTGCTTCCGTCTTGTGCATCCCATGAACGGGTTGCTAGGCGGCCTTCAATGTAAACGCGACGACCTTTTTTCAAATACTGATTAGCAATTTCTGCTAGCTTGCGCCACAGCACAATGTTGTGGTACTCAACTTGTTCTACTTTCTGACCAGTTTGCTGGTTAGTGTATACATAGTTAGTTGCAAGGCCGATTTGACATACGCTTGCTCCGTTTGGAGTTTGGCGTAATTCAGGGTCGCGAGTTAAGCGACCAATAATCATAACTTTGTTAAGGTCCATAGTGTTTAAATTTAATGAAGTAAATTATTTTGCAATATCTTCGTTAAGTGCTTTTTCGATTTCTTCGTCCAACACTTCTTCAGTCACTACAGGTTTTGCTTTTGCTTCTTTTTCTTTTACTGGTTTTTCTGCTTTAGGCGCTGGAGCTGAAGCAGCTTCAAGTTCCGCCTTGTCGGCTGCGATTGCTTCTGGTGGACGGTTTCGATTCATTTTCGCTTGAGCTTCTTTATCTTTTTCTAAACGAACTAAATGCTCATCAATATTTACAATGATGTGGCGAATTACTGTCGCTTTTTGAGTACGCAATTTTGCGTCCAAAGAATTTGCTCCTTTACCTTCAGCGGTAAAAGCAATTACCCCGTAATGACCGTTACGGGTCTTTTTGATAGGGTAGGCTAGTTTTTTCTTTCCCAATTGTTCGTGGGAAATGTCACTGCCGCCATTGTCAGTAACAAACTGCTCAATTTCCTGAGCTGTTGCAGGTACCTGATCGTCAGATACGCTGGATGCGAGGATGTACATAAGTTCATATCTCGGCATAAGGAAGTTTCTCCTTATCTCTGCTCCTCTAAGGGACAGAGAACATGTTAATTATATTTTTTCATAGGGCATTCGAGTTAATATTCTTAACTCAATACTACCTGTGAACACCTCAAGAAAACTTAAATATTTTCTATAAATGTACTAAATTCTACCATTTAACGAGCTAAAAATCAAGTCAGAGTTTTAAATGAAAATATTGACAATTTAGCATAAATATGCTATAATATTAAAGTTAAAGTAGTAGTGGCAAGATGCCTTAAATTTCAAGGCTATATCTTTAACAAGCGGGCTAGTACGCTAGTTCGTCTCTAAGGAGGAATTAAATATGACTGATATCTTAAATGGTTTTTCGGAGTTGTATCAAAAAGATCCAACTAGAGCATTGTTCATACTTTCAGTTTTCGGGGCTTTTCTTGCAATCATAATCACGTTGATTTTGTCGGTTCCAGTTCGGCATGTTAAGAAGCTTCTCGTTAATATGAGGCTGCAAAAAGAGTTTTCACAAAAACGTGAAGAATATTGGAGAAAAATGGATGATTTGCCAAAGTTGCGGACCGAGTTCTTAATTAAGGTTCCTGGAGAAATATATCCAGAATTAAAAAGAACCTTTGGATCTCGTTACGACAGGTATGTCGTTTATGATGAAGAAGGCCAGCAATGGCTGGGGTTACATACGGTAGATCTAATCAACGATCTTGTTGCAGCTAAATTCACTCCAAGTAATTATTGGGTAAAATTTGGCGGTCCTGGTGAGATGTATTCTGTGCCAGTGGTCGAAATCGATGGGATAAAGATAGGTATTTATCCTTTATTCTTAACGAATTTTAAAACTAATTCTCCTGAGTGGAGACAATGGTTGAAAATCGAAAAGAACGACATCGAACGTTGTAAGCAAAAAATCGTTATTCCATCATATTACAACCTCGTAAAAGACGAGTATCTCTTATGGGAAAAGAATATGAAGGAGTTCACTCCAGATTCACTTACCATTTAGATGGTTGGTTAAACTTAAAAGCAAGTTCTTTGAAC
Source organism: uncultured Candidatus Saccharibacteria bacterium (assembly GCA_964524735.1). Lineage (GTDB taxonomy): Bacteria > Patescibacteriota > Doudnabacteria > UBA920 > UBA920 > UBA920. Next base: position 25,420 of record CAZGCV010000008.1, read on the forward strand.
TTGCTTTTTCTTTTTATCTATTAAAATGAAAGTGAACGACGTCGCCGTCTTGCATGACGTATTCTTTACCTTCCATACGAAGCCAACCTTTTTCTTTGGCTTGCACGTATCCGCCGGCTTCAAGAAGTTTATCCCACTGAATAACTTCTGCACGAATGAATCCTTGTTCAAAGTCTGTGTGAATTACTCCAGCAGCTTGAGGAGCTTTTGTTCCTGCTGGGCAAGTCCATGCTTTGCTTTCCATTTCACCAGCTGTTATGAAAGTAATTAGCCCAAGAGTTTTGTAAGCCGCAGTGATAATTTTATCTAAACCGCTTTCATTTAATCCTAGGTCATTTAAATATTCAGTTCGATCTGTATCTTCTAGTTGAGCGAGTTCAGTTTCCAGTTTGGCATCTACAATTATTACGTCGCCGAACTTTCCGCCGGAGTTGTCGTCAAGTAAGGAGGTGTCTATTTCTTTGCCGTCTTCAGCTTCGAATTTTTTGCTGGACATGTTGTAAGTTGCATTTGCTGCAAGCAAGAAAGGTTTTGTAGTAAGGAGTTGTACGTCCTTAGAAGCAGATTTTTCTTCATCAGTTAGCTCTACAGTGTTCGCCATTTTGCCAGCTTCTAAAGCAACTTTGTATTTTTCTAAAACTGTTTGGCGGATTTTCGCATCACGGTCGCCAGACTTAACAGCACGCCCATTGCTTTCCATACGCTTTTCTACATTTGCTAAGTCAGCTAATTGTAATTCAATTCCAATTGTATCGATGTCGCGTTTGGCATCAACAGAGCCGTTAACATGAATGATGTCGTCATCAGTAAACAGGCGAGCAACTTCTAAGATTGCGTCTACTTCACGAATATGGCTGAGGAATTGATTACCCAAGCCTTCACCTTTGTGAGCACCAGAAACAAGTCCCGCAATGTCCACGAATTCAATAGCAGTAGGTACGATCTTTTTAGAATTTTCTTGCGCTGCTAGCTTAGCTAGGCGATCATCAGGTACAGCAACAACGCCCACGTTTGGGTCGATGGTTGCAAAAGGATAGTTAGCTGCCTCAACAGATGATTTTGTAATAGCGTTAAATAGTGTAGATTTGCCCACATTTGGCAGACCTACGATTCCAATTTGAAATGACATAGCCTATATTGTAGCCGTTTTTACTGGGTGTGTCGAGGGTCAAATAAAGATGGACAAAATTAATTAAATTAGTTATATTTACAGCCCAAGTACATTTCAAAAAAATAAGGAGAAAATATGGTCACTTTTGAGTCTGCGTTCAAAAAATTTGTTCACCCATTTGTCAGAATGAGGTATCGTAGTCCTAATCCAAGGACAAGTCTATCTGGAAATAGATTTCATAATTTTTATTTGCGAACATTAACGAATCGCAGAGAAAGACAAAAGTCATTTTTTGGTAATCGGTGACAAAAGACCACTTTTATATAAGCGTTTCTGTTTTTTAGGGACGCTTTTATTATTGACAGATTACAGATTTTGCTTTATAATATTTTTTATACCTGCTGTTTAGGTGTTGTTTTTAAAAAACTTTCGGAGGAAAATAAATTTATGACGTCTATTGCTGCTGTGCCAGCTAAAAATCTAAACAACCCCACCATTCCTTATTATCAAGTTAAAAAAGGTGACAGGGAAAAAATTATCCAGAATCTGA
>CAZGCV010000008.1:27090-31388 GCA_964524735.1 uncultured Candidatus Saccharibacteria bacterium
AAAATGATTACTGGGGGGGATTCCAAGTTGATAACTGCGGAGATTGCAAAAACAGCAATCAAATCCACGATTGGCTCTGGCGGAGATATTGTCGGGGTTCCTACGGTGATCGACTTATTGTTTGGACCAGCGTTATATATACCCATAAAAGGTAAGAAGTATCCAGCATTTGTGACTGTGAAATCACTGGCTCAAATGATGGAGAAAAAACTTTAGAAAAAGAACAACAAAAAAAACGCATTCGAATTTTGAATGCGTTTTTATTTACGTCAAAATTATGCAGAGTTCCTTCGTGATATAATTAATAAAAGTCTAGGAGGGGTTATGAGTAAAAAGTTACCAAAGTTGAATCCAAATTATAGTTTGGTGAACATATTTCTTGAAAGAAACGAACAGTCAGTGTTTTTTCAAAAATCTTATCAATTAGCAGTTGAAATAGGAAATTGTATTTTAAAGGTTGGGAAAAGACCTGAAAAATCCTTTTTCAGGAAATTGAAGAAATTTTTTATTAAAACCAGATGGTTTAAAAAGGTAAGGATAATTTACAATCAGCTTTATCTTTTTCGCAAGCGCGGTCGTTTCGCTATTCGTCTTACGAAATCAGCTATTTATAATCTGCAATGTTTGGCTAAGAAAGTTAAAGCCGAAAAGCATGGATATGCGTCTCCTTGAGAGACGCTTTTTATTTTCAACCCCAGTGCTATAATGAAAATATGAAAATTACTAATCTTAAAAAACTTACCCCTAAAAAACTAGTTGTTTTTGATTTAGACGGGACTTTGGCTAAATCTAAGTCAGTTATAGACAAGGAAATGAAAGGCTTGTTAGAAGAATTGCTTGCTTCTAAAAAAATGGCAGTGATTGGCGGAGGTAAGTACGGTTTATTCAAACAACAGTTAATGAATGAATTAAAGCCAAAAAAAGAACTGGCCCAGAATTTATTTTTGTTCCCAACAACCGCCACAGCTTTTTATAGATATAACAGCGGATGGAAGAATATTTATTTGCTTCAATTAACAAAAGAAGAACGAGCTTTAATAAAAAAAACTTTTAACAGAGTTTTTGATGAAATTGGATATAAGCACCCAAAGAAAACTTATGGTCCAGTAATCGAAGATCGTGGGACGCAGGTCACTTTTTCTGCTCTTGGTCAGGAAATCGTTGCTCAGCTTGGTAAAAAGGGTTTGGTGTTGAAAGATAAATGGCGTGATGAAAACACTCCTACAAAGATGAAAATAGCTAAATTAATGCAAAAGTATTTGCCAGATTTGGAAATCCGAGCTGCAGGACACACATCAGTAGATGTTACAAAAAAAGGGATTGATAAGGCATATGGTTTGCAGCAAATAGAAAAGTATTTAAAGATTAAAATTAAAGATATGCTTTTTGTAGGGGATGCTATTTTCCCAGGTGGTAATGATTATGCAGTAACGAAAACTAAAGTAGATTATGTCCCAGTTAAAGATCCAGAAGACACAAAAGCTGTAATTCGCGAAGTGTTAAAAAAATAATTGATATTAAAAAACCGGATACTCTCTTAGAGCAAACCGGTTTTTTGTTTAACTTCGAACATTGTTTGGTGGGCAATTTCTCGAGCCTTTTCAGCTCCATCTGTAAGAATTTGAGCTAGCTTTTGTTTGTCAGCTAGTAATTCTTTTTTCTTTTTTCTGAAGTCTGCAAAGTAATCTGCTATTGCATGCGCTAGTTCTGTTTTAAGGTCGCTGTAACGAATACTGCCGTCTTTAATTGCGCCTCTGAATTCAGCTACTTTACTTGCATCTCCGAATTGCTCCAGTAAGTACAAAAGGTTTTCTACTCCACTTGAGCCTTCACTTCCAGAGGCTGTAACAGCCTTTTTTAGTTTAGCTTCAATCTCTTTTGGAGAGTCATCAAGATAGATTGGTTCATCATTTGTCTTACTCATCTTTTTATCTGGATTTTTAAGACTCATGATGCGTAATGGCTTTCTCATGAACGGTTTAGGTTCAGGAAATATTTGTCCAAATTGTTTATTGAACTTCCGAGCAATAACTCGAGAAAGTTCAATGTGCTGAGTTTGATCTTCCCCAACTGGTACAAAGTTTGGTTTATACAAAAGTATATCCGCAGCCATTAAAACAGGATAGGTGAGTAGGCCTGCATTGACCGCATCCTTTTGAGCACGGCCTTTGTCTTTGTATTGAGTCATGCGTTCAAGTTCGCCAACCGGGGTGATGCAATTAAATATCCACGCAAGTTCAGCATGTTCCATGACGTGGTTTTGTATAAAGATGACAGATTTATCAGGATCCAATCCTGCAGCAATGTATTCAGCGATAATTTCTAAAGTATCTTGGCGAAGCTGTTTTGGATCACGGGGAACTGTTAAAGCATGAAGATCGGCGACAAAAAAATAGCATTGCAGTTTTCCTTCATTTTGAATATCAATGAACTGTTTTAAAGCCCCTAAATAATTCCCAATATGCATTTTACCAGTAGCTTGGACACCGGACAGAATAGTTTCTTTTTTCATAAGTTTCGTATATTCGATTCAATCTTGATATTGACATTTTATCATATTATCAGATAATATAGTTAATCAAATAAGGAGGCATATAAATTATGAGTAAGAAAACAGGAACCTGTCCAACTTGCGGTGAAGTTGGTTTGGAGTTAAATGACAAAGATCATTTACCGCTTCATCGTCCCAAGGGTTTTGAGGTAGGGGTATGTGAAGATAAAGGAAGTCCTAAGCCAGGTAGTATTAAGTCATATAGAGATAAAACTTATAGCGGCTACGGATTTTCTGAGGCACGCGAAGGAGTGGATAGGGTCTAATCAAAAAAGCGGCCGACATATTAAATGTCGACCGCTATTTATTTTGTGAAAATTAAACTTCAATAATAACTGGTAGAATCATTGGGCGTCGCTGTGTCTTTTGGAACAGGTATTCACCAATGCTATCTCGGATCTGCTGGCGCAAATCTGCATAGTTAGCTTCTAATCCTGGTTTGGCAGAAGTTTCAATCATCTTGCGAATTTCATGTTTTACTTCACGAATGAGATCGTCATTATTTTTCATATACACGAAACCTCGGGAAAGAATTTCTGGAGGAGAGGTCAGCTTGTTGGTGTGTTTATCTACAGTAGAGATAACCACGAACATTCCGTCTTGTGCCATTGCTTGACGGTCGCGGATAACAACTTCTCCAACATCTCCAACTCCTAGGCCGTCTACAAATACGTAACCAGCTTCAACCTTTTCGTTCAATACGCGTGCTTCACCGTTTGCATTGAATTCAAGTACAGAACCGTTTTCCAAAACGAAACAACGATCTTCGTTAATACCGATGCTTTGCGCTAATTTTGAATGAGCAGCCAGCATGTGGTGTTCACCGTGAATTGGTACAAAGTATTTTGGTTTGGTCAGCTGCATCATCAGTTTTAATTCTTCCTGTTGAGCATGACCAGAAGTGTGAATGTCTAAGATTTTGTTGTAAATAACTGTTGCGCCTTGGCGAGTTAAGTTATCTAGAACAGCTACAATAGAACGCTCATTACCTGGAATAGGGGAAGATGAAATTACTACAGTGTCTAATTCTTTAATTTTGATACTGCGGTGTTCTCCGCGAGACATGCGGGCTAATTGAGAAGCTTCTTCTCCTTGTGCACCAGTAGTTAAAACTAGAATCTGGTTATCAGGATACTTACTCGCTTGTTCAGATTTGATAATAATTTTCGGCTGAATTTTGAGGTATCCAAGAGATAGCGCAGTTTCTAAGGTATTTACCATGGAACGGCCAGTTACAATCACTTTACGATTGTATTTTGCAGCCATATCCATTACCTGTTGCATACGAGAAATAAGAGATGAGAAGCTTGCAAAAATAATGCGACCTTTTGCATCCTGGAAGATTCGGTCAATTGTTACTCCAAGTTCTTTTTCAGAAGAACAGTAACCTGGCTTTAACGCATTAGTTGAGTCAGACATAAGCGCCAAGACTCCCTGACCGCCAAAAGTGGCAATCTTATGGAATTCAGTAGGGCGTTCATTTACAGGAGTGTGGTCAAACTTCCAGTCACCAGTATGAATTACCTGACCGATTGGAGTGTTAATAGACAAACCAACTGAATCTGGAATATTGTGGTTAACAGCAAAGAATCGAACTTGGAAGTTTCCTACAGGAACTACATCATCTGTAGTTAGCGCGTTAAGTTTAACGCGACCTTGCAGGTTGAATTCTTCCAAACGTTTTTTAATCATACCAGCAGACAAAGTCATGGTGTAAATTGGAGGATCTCCTAACTTAGCTAGTAGG
>CAZGCV010000008.1:31398-34267 GCA_964524735.1 uncultured Candidatus Saccharibacteria bacterium
TGATGAACATTGCGCGGATTTTATCTTTGCGATCTTCTAAGTATTTAGTTTCAGGAATAATATAATCAATTCCTGGAGTTGTTTCGTCTGGAAAGGCAAAACCACAGTCAACGATAATAATATCGTTTTCAAATTCGTAAGCCATCATGTTCGCACCAACTTCTTCTAAACCACCAAGTGGAATTACTCGAAGTACGTTGCGAGATAGAGTAGCTTTTGAGTTGCCAGTAGCAGCAGTTACACTGCGCGGACTGGTTACACGAGAAGCTGCGCCGCTTGCAGGACGAGCTGTCGGCCGCGAAGCCCGAGCTACACCACTGTGTGTGGCAGCCACTCTTCGCGGGCTTGTAGATTTTTTAATCATTTTCTACTTTCAAGATTTGTGTAAGTCGATTATCCGGAAACCGTTATTGTTTGAAGCGCTCACGCAACAAAATAAAAAACGGGATACACTGCAATCTTATTTAATTACTTATTTTGATTTTGATAGTGATGGAAAGTGGCTTCCGGGGCCGCCTTTCTTTTTCACTTTGCGATGCTCTATTCGAGACTTTTTCGCAATTACCAAATGGGAGCTTACGTGCTTTTGGTGACATTCTTTGAGAGTCACACAAGCTTCCATTTGGGAACTGATAAATGAATTATATCACGATATACCTAGGTTTGTCAAACAAATGGTCTTGAAAACCCTTTATTTATAAGGGAAATTTATCTATTTAAGTACGCGTTTGGTATCTAAGTACCAGTTAGGTAAATCGTAGAAACGGGAAGTGGTGTCTAGTAGATTATGTAAAGACATGCCTTGCAGTTTAGCTGTTTGCGCATAGGAAAAAACGTTCTGCACCAAGAATATCGCTGGTGCATCTAGCCCGATTATTTCCTGGAATTTACGATACTTTTCATCGCGGATAGTTTTATCTGTTGCAGCACGCGCTTCGCTCATTAATCTATCAGCTTCTGTATTATCATACATAGATAAATTAAGACCAGGATTTTTTACCTGACTTGAATGCCAGAATAAAAACGGATCAGGGTCAGCTCCAAGTTTTTGTGCGAATAGAAGCGCATCAAAGTTACGTGGGCGGATTGCATTTTCAGTTAATTCACGAGTTGGTTGAATATTTAAAGAAACCTTTACTCCAAGATGTGACCATTGCGCTGCTAAAAGTTCCGCAGCCTTGGTGTTTAAGGCAAAGTTGTTTGTAGAAAGAGTGAATGACAATTCTTGTCCATTTTTTTTGCGGACAGTTTCACCGTTTGGAATAATCCAGCCGGCTTTTTCAAGCATATTTTTAGCTTCATCTACGTTTGTAGTAATAGTAGCTTCCGGTAACCCGCTTACATGCTGGTCTAAAATAGGTCCAGACAAAGGCTTTCCTTGGCCGTTGTAAACATTATTAATAATCGCTTGAATATCAGTGCCTTTTTGTAAGGCTTGGCGAACACGAACATCACTAAAGAGCTTTCGACTAGTGTTAAAGAACACGGCTTGATATTGCGGCAAGGCGAGTTGTGTTATTTTAAATTCTTTATTCGATTCATCTAGTCTAACGTTTTGATCGAAAGGACTGAATCCAAACCCATCAATTTGCTTGCCGTGAATTGCATTTAAAACTCCCTCAATATCTTGATAGAAATTGAGTTTGATTGTATCTATGTATGCGCGGCGATCATGAAAGTCGCCATTAGATTCAAGTCTAATAGTTTGAATCGCTCCTTGCTCAAGCTTACGCACTTCCTTAATTACATATGGTCCATTTCCAATAGCTTCTATATTTGCTTTTGAAGTGGCAAAATCTGCTGGCGCTATATTTTCCCAAACTGCTTTGCTAATAATAGGTAAGGTCAAGTTATTTAGGAATGGAGCTGACTGTGATTTTAGTTTAAAAACAACAGTATAATCGTCGATTTTTTCTACAGTTGTAGATTGCCATTCTGTTCTTCGAGGGCTATTGTAAGCGCTGTTTTGTAAGGTGGAAATTGTAAATACTACATCGTCAGCAGTTACGGAACTGCCGTTATGCCAGCGACCATTTTGTTTAAGCTTGATGGTGTATTCTTGTCCAGTGTCAGAAATAGTTGGGAAGTTCTCTGCTAAATCAGGGGTTACATTTCCGGCGGCATCAAATTTGTATAAACCAGAAAAGACAAGCTTAACCAAAGACTGATCTACTTCGCTGGTTGCAAGAAGGGGATTAATATAATTTGGCTGACCAATAATTCCTTCGCGATAGCTTCCGCCTTCTGCTGGGGCTGGAACTGTATAAGCTATATACACACGACCAATTAAAAATAACCCGCTCACCAGAGCAATGCCCGCCATGCTTAATAAGGCAATTTTTTCTCTTTTGCCCATTAATGAAAAAACCTTCCGTAATACGGAAAGGCGGATCTGGGGAACAAGTTTTATGCTATTGAAAAGTTGTCCCCCGAGCGTAGCCAGGTTGTGAAAAATTGAGTTCACTGTTTTGGGTTAAGGGATTCTATTTGGAAATGATTATAACCGTAAGGCTTAATCCAACAAATAAAACTCCAAGTACAATAGTGGTGTAAAACAACCACTTGTCTGAGCCGCGACGAGTTGTCACGACACCACCTCCTCCAAAGACATTGGAGAGACCAGCGGATTTATTTTGTAAAACTACTGAAATTATAAGCGCCACCATGACGACCATATCTACAATAGTTAAATAGTATGCAAGATCTTTCATTTCTTATCGTTTAAACAATGTTTAAAAAGCTCATTTATTGTAGTAATTTTGGCTTTTTATGTCAAGTTATTAATGGAAATAAAAAAACCGCCTTTACTGAGAGTAAGGCGGTATAGTTTTTCTTTTATTCGATTGCAAAGCGCTCCTTTACAGGTTCT
>CAZGCV010000009.1:0-1406 GCA_964524735.1 uncultured Candidatus Saccharibacteria bacterium
TATAAATTGATTACGTTCTGAATTCATAAATATTTAAAACAAAACTTCCTGTTTTAAAACAGCTTCCCTGCTTTCTGGATCTTTGCATTCCAGTGGCAATTCGCGAATATTAAAATAATCCCTATACAACAGCTTCTGATTTTTTAAAGCATAATCATAAACTTCTTTGGTAACCTTAACATCATCTAAACAATATTTTTTCAACTCTGTCATTCGCCCATTTCTGTAATACAACAAGGCTTCTAAACCATTTCCTGATTTCCCACTTCCAATAGTGCCTTGTGCCACAGATTCCAACTTAACTCGGTGACCAATCACTTTTTCAATCTCTTCTAAAAGATCGTAATAAGGCAGCTCATGAACATTATAATTCAAGTAAGGTTGCAAAACCTCAAAATCAAAATTTTTAATATTAAATCCTATAATCTGATCCGCAGATTGTAAGATAGTAGCCAATCTCGGTAATTCATGCTCTTCGTAAATTGAATATTGACCCGTGGAATAATCATAAATACCGCAAACAGAGATTTTTAAAAGATGATTCTTCCCTCTACCCCCTACTTCATCAAACGACTTTTGAGTTTCCAAGTCTAAAACTATCTTTTTTAGCATTATTTTTGTTTTTATTTCGAGATTAATTGTGCAGATTTTATCTTAATTTTATTATACATCATTAGGTTTTTCAGGCTTCTGTGGACAAGCTTTTATGGCTTATTTATGGGGTAAAATAACTTATTAATGATTTTTCCGTAGAAAACTTGACAACCACTGCTATAATGTAGTAATATTAATGGTTAGTTGATTTCGCGTTGTGTGGGAGACATGCTAGATCAACGGACACTGATTGGTGAAATTCATCATTTCACTGATCGATTACAGCTCGGCCCGACCGACGATCTATTTATTATCGGGTCAGAGCAAAAGGAAGGAAGCTGAATTCGCAGTTTTAATTTAGTTTCCTCCTTAAACTTTTCTTAAGGAGGCCCCCGTAGCAGTCGCGTTAGTGCGACATTCCCCAGGCCGAGACCGAGATTCAATCTCCGTCTCGGTCTTTTTTCTTTTTGCCTAAATTCCCTATTTTTGCTATAATTATCAAGAATTATTTAAATATTTACAGAAATTTTAAAGATATGCGACGCACGCTTGCCCTTGAAGCTTTGAACAAAATTGGCGAAGAAACCCGCTTTTCTGGATGGGTATCAAGCTACCGAGACCATGGTGGACTTATTTTTATTGACCTCCGCGATCAAACAGGAATTATCCAACTTACTTTTTCACCTGAAAATGCCGAAGCCTTCGCTTTAGCAGGAACTCTTAGAGATGAATTCGTTATTGAAGTAACTGGAAATATAGTTCAAAGAGATTCAGCTTTAGCAAATCCAAACATTGCAACTGGCAGCATTGAA
>CAZGCV010000009.1:1416-31108 GCA_964524735.1 uncultured Candidatus Saccharibacteria bacterium
TCCGCATCAGGTCTTACATGCGCGATGCTGAATTTACAGAAGTAACAACTCCAATCCTAACCTCTTCTAGCCCAGAAGGTGCGCGTGACTTTTTAGTACCATCACGCCTACACCCTGGAACTTTTTACGCATTACCACAAGCCCCGCAGCAGTTTAAACAATTGCTTATGGTTGGCGGATTGCCAAAATACTATCAAATTGCGCCTTGCTTCCGTGATGAAGACCCGCGTGCAGACCGTCACCCAGGCGAGTTCTATCAGCTGGATTTAGAAATGGCTTTTGCGGAAGTTAGCGAAGAAGTTTTTGCTCAAGTAGAACCACTAATTGTTTCTCTAGTAACAGACTTCGCTGGTAAAAAACTTTTTGCAGATGCAATTCCCCGAATTCCATACAAAGAAGCTATGGAAAGATATGGTTCTGACAAGCCGGACCTTCGCTTCAACATGGAACTAATTGAATTAACTGAAGAGCTAAAGAATACTGGCTTTAGCGTTTTTAGCAGTGTTATTGAAAAAGGCGGTACAGTCAAAGCTATCTGCGCGCCTAACTCTGCAGGCATGAGTCGAAGCCAAATTGATGATTTAACTGAATTCGCAAAACAAAACGGTGCTGGCGGACTGGCATACATTACCATGGCGGAAGAAGGACCTAAATCTCCTATTGCTAAATTCTTGAGTGAGCAAGAGCTGCAAACTATTATTACCAAAACTAATGCTCAAACTGGTGATACAATATTCTTTGGCGCAGATGACCGCGCAGTTGTAAATAAAGTTTTAGGAAACTTGCGTTCTCGTTTAGCTGATGACTTAAAACTGAAAGATCCTAATGTTGTGGCTTTGGCATGGATTGTTGATTTTCCAATGTACGAATACAGCGAAACAGAAAAGCGTGTAGACTTTGGACACAATCCATTCTCAATGCCGATTGGCGGTGTTGAAGCTCTAGCTTCTACTGACCCTCTTGAAATAAAAGCAGATCAGTACGACATGGTAGCTAATGGATATGAAATTTGTAGCGGTGCGATCCGCAATCACAGCCCAGAAATTATGTACAAAGCTTTTGAAGTGGTCGGAATCTCTAAAGAAGAAGTTGATGAGAAATTTGGTGCAATGATTAAAGCATTTGAATTTGGAGCACCTCCTCATGGCGGCTGTGCTTTTGGATTAGATCGTTTGTTTATGATTTTAGAAAATGAGCCGAATATTCGCGAAGTCATTGCATTCCCTAAGAACGGGTCTGCCTTAGACTTGATGATGAATGCGCCTTCTACAGTAGACGACAAGCAGTTGAAAGATCTGCATATCAAACTAGATATTCCGAAAAAGTAAATTTTGCTAACCACCAAATCGGAAACAAAAAGTGACACAAATAAAACTCCAACAATTTGAAGGCCCGCTCGATTTACTACTCACTTTAATTGAGCAACAGGAACTAGATATTACCAAAATCTCACTTGCTCAGGTAACTGAGCAGTTTTTGGTATTCGTTAAACAGCTGGAACAAATCGATGCAACTGAATTAGCAGATTATTTAACGATTGCAGCAAAACTTTTAGTCATTAAATCAAAGGCGATTTTGCCAACTTTGGAGGTTGAAGAAACCGAAGAAGAAGGTGAAGAAGATTTAACAGAAAAACTTCTAGCTTACAAACAGTTTAAAGAAGCTGCAAAGTATTTTAAAAATTTGGATTCCCGTGGACTACAAAGCTTTACCCGTACTAGTGTTTTCTCAGAACGAATTCATTTCTTCCCTGACCCAGGAGTAACTCCAGAAGTTTTGAAGAATGCGGTTGGAAAAATTGTTGCTGCGCTAAAAGAATTAGATAATTTACCGAAAGCAAAAGTTCGCGAGGCGGTTTCAATTCAAGAAAAAATTGCAAACTTACAGCTTCAGCTTGCAGGGCAAATTGAAACAAAAATGAGTGATTTGATTTCTGGAGCAAAAAACAAAGAAGAAATTATTATTACTTTCCTGGCTCTATTAGAGCTTGTTAAGCAAAGAATGTTTACTATTGATCAGAATAACTTGTTTACAGATTTCACAATCAAAAAATACGCACCTAGCGAATCCGATCCGGAAGAAATAACCATTACGGAAGAAGTTACGATTATAAATGAAGCTGATATGGACTTGGATGATGATGATGATGATGATGAGATTGACGAAGATGAAGAAGATGAGGACGAAGAATAATAATGCTATAATTTCAAAGACATATGCAAGAATTAATTTCTAAACTAGAAAGCCTATTGTTTGTTTCCAACAAGCCATTAAGCTTAAAACAACTGGCAAAATTTATCGGCAGCTCAGAAGCAGAGACAGAAACAGCTTTAATTGAGCTTGGCGAAACACGCAAAAGTAGTGGGGTTGTTTTACTCAATGCATCAGATGGTTATCAGCTCGCCACAAATAGTCTTAACAGTGAAACTGTTAAAAACTTTTTAAATGCTGATCTCCGAGAATCTTTAACTGAAGCAACTGTAGAAGTTCTTGCCATTATTGCCTATCGACAGCCTATTTCTAAAGCAGAAATTGAATCTATTCGAGGAGTAAATTCTCAATACAGCTTACGCGCTTTACTGATGCGCGGGTTAATTGAGAAAATTCCTAATCCTACTGATGCTCGCGGTTCTGTATATCAAATTACAACTGAATTCCTGCAGCAAATGGGCATCACTTCAGTCGCAGACTTACCAGACTTTGAAGAACTGGTTTCTAAAATTGTTTTACCAGAGACCCCTGGTTTAAAAGAAGATACAGCAGCAGTTGAAGAACCTCAAAATAACTCTGATGAATAAAAAAACTGCCTAGCGAGGCAGTTCTTCATAACTTTCTTTTGGCGATGATGGCGTTTCTCTTGGGAGCTCTGTATCTGTACAGCTAACAGCCATTAAACCTAAAAGTAAAATAATTGCGAAAATTTGTTTCATTAGCGTTGTTTTATTTATTATTACATATTTATCGCTGATTGAAAAATAATTCAGGTTTTGATAGAATATCTGAAGTTTGCCGCTATCGTCTAATGGTTAGGACGCCAGGTTCTCATCCTGGTAATCGGGGTTCGATTCCCCGTAGCGGTACCAATAAAAAACCGCCCTAGGGCGGTTTTTTATTATGAATATTTACTCTTTTACAGTTTCGCCTGCTACCTGGCCTTGTTGGCCTTTTATAAGGTCTGTAGGCTCAATTCTAGCGATTCCACGCTCTTCTAACTCACCCAATACCTGCTTTACACCATAAAGCCAATTTGCACTTCCAGGTTGCACATACAAACCAATGAAGTCTTCTGGTGGCAGGTTTTTATATCTGCGCTCTAGCAAGTCATCAAAATCGCGAATCCATTCTGCATAGTTATTATATTTGCGAAGGTTAGGAGGAGTTCCGCCTATACCAGAACAGTTAAAGTAATAACACTTTTTGCCAAATGTACTTTCCACAAATGAGATGGCGATCATCAATTTCATGTTGCGAGATTCAGCGAAAGCTTGTAGTGCAGTGTCTTCTTGTGCAAATGGAGATTTCTTGGTTTCCAAGTAAACACGAATTTTCTCTTTACGAATTGTAAGCAAAGCACGCTCGGCTTCTTTTGGATCAACCTCTTCACGGTTTTCTTCTACCAAGGTACCAAACATTGGAGAAGCAATATCAATTACCTGTTGAGAGAATTCTCTAACACCCTGCTGCGCCAACAAAGCCTGTTTCTCAGCTTGACCATAAATTCTAGTCTCACTAATAGGATCAGCCCAACGCATGACAAACATTGCACCAGCAGCAAAAGAAAGCACTGCCAGAACCAAAGCTCCAATAGCCATACGCTCTGCAAACCAAGCTACTGTATGGGAATAGCTATGAGGAATCCCAGTCTTATCAAAAATCTTAGAGACAAACTCAGTGCCTCGTTTTAAATGCTCTGTGGCTTGCTCTGCATGTTTCTTTATCATTGTATTTTGATTTCTTAGTACCGATATTATATCATAATCGGCTTATCCAAAGCCAAATGATTACAGATTATTTAAGTCCACTGTCCGGTCTATCCGAATCTGGGAAATAAAATCTGGGATATGTGAAACCACTAGCATCGCACCTTTATAGTCGTTTAGAGCTTTTGCAATAATAGGCAAATGACGGAAGTTAATGTGGTTTGTAGGTTCATCTAAAATTAGCAAACCAGGTTTCATCAACACAATTCTACAGAAAGCTAGTAACCCTTTTTGTCCTTCTGAATAAGTTCCAATTTTATTAGCAAGAAGCTTTCCATCAATTAAAAACCCAGCTGCTGTTGAACGTAAAATATGCTCATCAAATAAAGGCATTACTTCTTGCAAAACTTCAAAGCCAGTTTTATCGAAATCTAAATTACTAAAGTCTTGTTTGTAGTATCCGAGACGAACTCCTTCTGCAATTTCATAACCTTTTCCACCGCCGTTAGCAATGTTTTCAAGCATTGTGCTCTTACCTATTCCATTTGGGCCTGCAATTAAAATATGAGTGTCTTTGCGTAAAGTTTCGCTAAGCTCATAATTAACTCGCTCACCTTGAATTAAAGCTTCAACAGAAGTTAATTGCATAATTTTTCCGTCAAAGAATTGATCAAATTCTTGGACTGGAATTTCAAAATCACGAATAGTTTTATCTTCTTGGCGAACATCTACCATACTCTCTTCGGCTTCTTCTGCTGCTTCACGCATTCTTTTTGCTACAGCACGAAGTTTGCCGCCTTTGTGAGCGAATACCTCTGCCTGGGAACGCTTCTCTTTAATCTGAGTTTGCATGCGAGCGTTCTGCAAATTTTCACGTTCAATACGGTTTTGAATTTCTTCAACTACATCGTAGTAGTTACCGGAATACTGCTCCACTTTCTTTGTGAAAACATCCAAGTAAAGCACACCGTCTGAAAAGGCGTTTAAGAAGTCAGCATCGTGGGAAATTACCAAACAGGTTTTTTCATACATCATCAAAAAGCCAGTAAGATGTTCGATACCAGCTTGGTCTAAATTATTTGTCGGCTCATCCAAAAGAAGGATATCTGGTTTTTGAATTAAAGCATGCGCAAGCAATAAACGCGCTTGCTGACCACCAGAAAACTCTCGAATATTTTTCGTTGTATACAGCTCTAAAGGAACTTCTAAATTTACAACTTCCAACACTTCCTTAATGTACTTATCTAAAGCATATTCGGTTTCCTTGAAAGCAGTAGCAAAATATTCGCGCACAGTTAAGTCCAGCATATCCTGCGCCATAACCTGGCGCGCAATAGCTATTGATGCATCGCTTGGAGTAAGATAAATATCTCCGTCAGTCGGTTTTAGCTCACCGGTAATCATTTTAAACAAAGTGCTCTTCCCTGCGCCGTTTTGTCCCATTAATGTAATTCTGGAACCAGAACGCACTGAAAAACTTACTTCATCCATTAGAAGCTTGTTATTATCATGTTTAAATGTTACTTCGGAAAATCTTAAAATTACGTTGTTAGACACGTTTTGTTCTTTCTTTATTTGATAAACTGATTAGCTGACTCTAGTTTTTTCTTTATGACCAAGTTCTGGAGGACAAACAAAGTTTGCACCAAGCTTGTCTTGGCATTCCTGACAAGCAATCATTTTACGATTACAATCATTTACCACACAGTTAGTAAAACGCTCGCAAGGTTCTTGGCAAACCCAACACTTGCCAACGATTTTATGCTTAGGATCATCTGTATAAAAACCAATAGCGATACGAGAATCAAAAACATAAAGCTTGCCTAAGAAATTTTCATTTGGAAAAGCTTTCATGTAGGAAACTATTCCGCCGTCGAGCTGATAAACATCTTTGAATCCGTTATCCAAAAGGTAACCAGATGCTTTTTCACAACGCACCCCACCAGTACAAACTGTTAAAACAGTCTTGTCTTTTAAATGTGCAATGCTTTCCAAAAACTTTGGCAGTTCGCGGAAGTTATCCATTGGAGGCAAGATAGATCCTTCGAAATGACCAACTTGATGCTCGTAAACATTTCGCATGTCAATAATATAGAACTCTTTACCTTCAGCAAACCATTGATGCAATTCTTCTGGTTTTAGATGAACACCAGTTAACTGATTTGGATCAATATCACAAGCTTCGGCTAATCCTAAAGAAACAATTTCATTGCGAACCTTAATTGAAGTTCTAGGAAAAGCATTGCCTGTTCCAGGGTCACGCTTAATATGCGTATCCTTAAATCTAGGATCGCTTAAATAATGATTCAAGTACTCTTCAATACTTTCAGTAGTTCCTTCCAAAGTAGCGTTGATTCCTTCAGTCGCAATAATTGTACGACCTTTCAAACCCAAGCTTTCCTGCAGCTTGCGCTGTTCGCGCATTAAGCCTACAGGATTATCAATGTGAACGTATTTGTAAAATAAAATGATTTCGTATTTCAAATCTGACATATATTTCAGACTATATTTTACTGTTTTTATTAAGAAAAGTCAATAAAAAAGCCGCGTTTTAAATTAACTACGCGGCGTGTTCATCTTTGCAGGATTACGAATCAATTTCTGGCAATCGTAATACAACTTGGATGGGTTTATTGGTTTAAAACCAACTCTAGGAAAGGTATTATGCTCAATCTCCCATAAATGAGGCGTTGCAGACTTCATAAAGCTCATGTCTGAACCTTTTTTATCACCAGGATGATAATTATAAGAATGGTCCTCAATTATGTATCCTATCCAAAAATCTAAGTTAGACTTAACTTGATCTGCCTTAATAAAATGCAAGTGAAAAGTCTTTGCCCAAATCAAAGCACTACTTGCAACAAATGCAAAATAATAATTAATGAATAACGCTGAAGCATTTCTTCTCCCCTTTTTCGCTCTCACTAAATCATAAAATTTAGAATGGAATCCAGTGCTATCTATTACAATCCAATGGTGCTGATTTCCTTTATTACACTGATGCAAAGAAGTTAGTAATACAGTTCTGCATGAACCAATCACTGGTGCCCCCAAACCTATATAAGCTTCATACAGACTTTGAATTTCTGATGGAAACCTAGGCTGGATAAATGCCAATCCTTTTTCAAACATTTTCCCGATTTGAAATTCTACCTCTTTACCAAATCGATAAGCATCTGTAGTGCTACCAATCTCTACTTCCTTCGATGGTCTTTTCCCAATCATATATTTAACCTCCTTGGTATGTTTTGAGGGTATACTACAGTAAAATTCTTGATCAATCAAACAAAAAAACACTCCTCAAATGAGGAGTGTTTTATGTCTAAACTTAAATGAATTAAGCGAAGATCAACTTGTAAAGTGAGCGACGGTTGCGAAGAGCAACGAAACCAGCAGTTACAAGACTAGCGAAACCAGCAGCAGCGCCACCAGCAGCACCAGTAGTTGGAGGTACGAATACTTTATCACCAGGAACATTAATTACGATAGTGTTACCGTAAGTGTTCTTCAATTGGTAAGAAAGGTTCTTATCAAGAGTTTGCTTAACGCGAACTTTGAAAGTCTTTACAACAGTTTCACCCGGTTTGATATCTACAGCAGGGTAAGAAATAGTATTACCATTTACAGTACCACCGTTTGTAGAAACCATATCAGCAAGTGGAAGCACTTGAGAGAGATCATCACGGATTACATAGTTGTTCTGAGTTGCAGTACCATTGTTAGTTGTGATCAAAGTGTAAGTAACATAGTCGCCACGTCCTGCATTTACAGTAGTAGCATCAACATTCTTAGTATCATTATGAGCACGCTTAGAAAGAACAATGTTTGGAGTACCAGGCTTAGAAGTAACGATTACTTTAACACAAGCATCATCTTGTACACGGTTTACACCTGTACCAGTTGCCTGAGCAACGTTACAGATAGTACGAGCATTGTTTTCTACAACTTCTGCAGTGAATTCAATAGTACGAGATTCACCACGGCGCAAAGAACCAAGTTCAACAGTCAAAGTACGACCAGAGAAAGTAATGTTTTCGTAATTACCGTCAACATTTACGTTATCTGCAAAACGGAATCCAGAAGGAATTTCATCAGTCATACGAACGTTATTAACAGTAACATCACTGTTGTTAGTTACAGTTACACGGAAACGTACATCTTCACCTGGGCGAGCATCTACTGTTTGAGAGTAAGAGCTTGAACCGCTATCCAAGTTACGAACATCCTTACGGATCTTGATTTCTTTATTTGTAGGCTGTTCTTCACAACGAACTTTTACATTCGCAGTATCAGATACAGATGCAGCATTTGAAGCAGATGCAGTAGCTTTGTTAACCAAAGTATCACAATCATCTTCAGTAACACGACCAGTATAAGTAATAGTTACTTCCTGACCAGGCTGTAAATCACCAAGCTGTAATGTGCCAGGAATAACACCTGCATGAAGTGAACC
This sequence comes from uncultured Candidatus Saccharibacteria bacterium, assembly GCA_964524735.1. Classification (GTDB taxonomy): domain Bacteria; phylum Patescibacteriota; class Doudnabacteria; order UBA920; family UBA920; genus UBA920. The sequence continues at coordinate 9,790 of CAZGCV010000009.1, forward strand.
ACCAGAAGTGCTAGTAGAACCAGCATCAATAGAAATACCATTAACACCGTTATCAGTCAAAGTTACATTACGAGCAACAGTAGAACCATTGTTACGAACTTTAACACGGTAACCAACTTTATCACCTTTATCTGCATTAACAGAGTCAGAGTATTCAGTGTTGTCAGTGATATTCTTTACATGCTTTTGAACCTGCAAAGTAGTATCTTCAGAAGGAGTTTCTGTTACAACTTTAAACTTGAATGAGAAGAATAAGCTGTATTCGAAACAAGCATCCAAATCACCCAAAGTGTAAGTAGAGTTACCTAGATTCAAGTTTTGTTGATCCAAGATAACACGACCTTCATAGTTGTACATGAATCCGCTATTTGGGATTACTTCCAACTTAGAATTAGCAGGAGTGTGAACAGTAAAGCTCTGGTTTACAGTATTAGTATTAGAACCCTTAAAGGTTACATCAATACGGTGAGTAGAACCAACGCGAGTTTCAGTGCGAGTAGTGATTTTAACATCCTTCGCAGTAGTCTGAGCTGGGTCAAGGTTATTTGCAGCACCGTTATGAATATACATAAGAGCCACACCCTGTTGACCAGCATTCATCTGAAGACCGTTCAACCAATCAGCTTCATTCTTTGAGAACTGAGGGTTTTCTGTGTCTAACGCAGCATCAATAGCTGGGAAGTCATGACACAATGGTGTGTTTTCGTCACTATAAGTGACAGGCCAGTAGTTCAGGGTCGGGGTAGACGGCGGGTTAGCACAAGATTCAGCCAAAGTATTAGCTGCACCACGAGTAGGTACGAAGCTAAGTACTGTAGCTGCAACTGCAACCATAACCAAGCTAGCGATTACGCTACGACCTGATTTTGAACTTGCCTTAAACATTTTGCTGAATTGCATAAATGTAAATTTCTCCTTGCCTTTACATACTGGCGAGCCAGAATGGAAAGTTAAGATAATTAATTAAGTGATTTGCTTATTTAACAAATCTAATAAGTATACCCTATTTCTAGGTTTTTGTCAAGGGAGTAATCCTAAAAACCCAGAATATCAATTTTACAGCAAAAACCGCTTAAATACAAGTAAAAAACCCGCCATATTTAGCGGGTTTTAGCAATAAACAAGAAAATTATAAGCTTTAGGCATGTCTAATATGTTTCCAAAGCACTCCTTTAAACTCATTATTTACTATTAAAGGTACTCCGGATATAGACTTAACTTGCCTTGCAATAGACTGCAAAGGACAACTATGATGTGCCCCAGTTTGGCAATGAGCACAAAGATTGCGCAATTGGGACACGATATTCTTTTTTGATACTTCTAATTCAGACATATTTACTCCAAATTGCGGATTACTCCGACTACTTTTCCCTGGATCATCCATTCTTCTTTAGGATATATGTTTTGATAATCAGGATTTTCGGCCTTTAAGTATGCACGATTCTTAATTTGAACAAATCTTTTTACAGTAGCCTCATCGTGCAAAAGCGCTACTACTATATCATTATGTTTAGCTTCACGGGTTGGACGAACAATTACTAGGTCTCCTTCATGAATTCCAGCGTTGATCATACTATCCCCTCTAACTCTTAACAGAAATACATCACGACGTCCTTTAACTAAAGTTTGAGGTAGATTAACCCATTCTTCTACAAACTCTTCTGCTAAGTGAGGGCTACCGGCCTGAATCGAACCCAGCACAGGTACGCGAACCAAACCTTTTTCAATACTGTCAGTTAAACTATTCAACACTTTAATACCACGAGCTTTGCCATTTGTTTCAATGTATCCCCCATCTTCCAAAGCATTCAAAAGCTTAGCAACAGCATTTTTGGAACGAACTTCCAAATATTCAGCCATCTCTGACATAGATGGCGGCAAATTATGTTCGCGAATCTGGCGGACAATAAACTTCAATAGTTCCTTTTGCCTTTCTGTGATTTCTTTGATGCTCATATACATTAATTTACTTCTCTTGTATTTATAGTATACGACCGTACACCTTAGGTCAAGGGTGTACGAATGTTCAAAAACCAAAGAAAAAACCGCTGTTGTAAAAACAGCGGTTTAGTTATCCACAAAGTTAAATTCTAATTCATTCCCAGCAGGTATTTAATGAACCCAACCAGTACGTCTATCACCTGCTTTAAGATTGGCAAAGAAGCTGGTAGCAAAACTATTAGAACAATTATCCATATAAAATTCTGCTTTACCGCTTGTACTATTGAGTACACCAAAAATATAACAACTGCAATAGAAATAAAAGGATGTAAAAACTCCGGAAAGAAGTTTAAAAATTGCTGATAAAGCCCTGTTAAAGATTCCATGTTTCTTATTAATTTACTTCTTTGTTACTTTTTTACCATTACTATTTTTACCGGCAGATTTAGATGATTTATCCACAACTACTATATGTGGATAATCGAAAATGTCTTTAATGAATCTATCGAAAGTATTTCTACGTAAATCAAACTCATCAGGAGTCATAATACTATAATGAATATCTATGCCCATCATGGTTTTACACTGCTTTAAGAAAGTATCTAGTTTCGGCAAAGCAACTTTTCCCACTATTAGTAAATCCACAGGCAATTGTGGCTGACCAGTAAAAGCACCTGAAAGAAAGGCTCCTTTAATATCACCTAACTTACTAATAGCGCCAAACAATTCGTCATCATATGGCTTTTGATTCTTAATTAAAGACGCTTTTATTTCTGGAAGAAGTTTATGCTTCTGATTGATAATATATAACTTAACTCGATCACGATTAAATTGCTTTATAATACTATCTTGCGTAAACTCACGCAAAACATTCGCTAAAGTCTTTTCTGAAATATGCAAACGCTTAGAAAGTTCTTTAGATGAATAGCTGCGGGCTGGCGCAAGCAATAAAAAGGCTAAAAGTTCAGATCCGTACTTGGAATCTAGAATATCTGCGTGTGTAATCATGAATTTAGTATAACATATCAAAAAGTGGTATAATATAGCCAATATGGCAGAATTGGAAACACAAGTAGTAAAAATCCAGCTTGGAGACAGTAAACAGGCAACTAGCTATGTTTATACCCTAGCTGAAACTGTAGATAGCTCACAAGCTGAGTTATATATAGTATGTGAATTACCGCTGTTTAATCCTGCTGCGGCTGATGAATGTCAGCGCATTGCAGAAGCAATCGCAGGGGCTTTGCGCCGCACTTACAAGCGAGGCGCAGCTGCAAACACATTTGAACACGCGCTCACTGTTATTAATGAAGAATTAGGCAAACTGCAAAACCTTGGCAAAACCCATTGGCTAGGAAAACTAAATGCAGTGATTGCTGTTAAATCAAAAACTAGACTTTCAGTGACTTCGGTTGGAAAAGTTACCGCTCTTCTCTATCGCGACGGCAACTTTGCACCAATTGCAGAACCTAGTACACCACATCATCCTCTTAAAACTTTTGAGAACTTTGCAGAAGGTAAACTTCGCTTAGGCGATTTGCTCGTTCTTTCTACTTCTCAATTATTCAATCATATTTCAATTGATCGTTTTAAAAATTTATTGAAACGTAACGATTTACCTGATGCAGCACAAGAAGTAATTTCAACTTTACAAGATGCAATGGGTCCGGAGGTGGCTTGCGGAACAATTTTGGCACAACAAGTGACTGCCGGAAGTTTAGACAATGAAGAAGAAGTCGACTTAGGTGCATATATGGCAGCGCCTCAGGTTAGCTCACGCAAACAATCCGCTGACTGGCTAGACCGCCTAAAAGACATGAGCTCCACAGCTGCGACAATTGGCAAAAACATGGGCAGTAGCGTAAAGGAAAAGATTAAGAAGGCGCCTAAAATATCTGAAGTAGTTAAAGGGCAAAGCGGAGCTCTATCCGTAGTTCAGAGCCAGTTTAAAAAAGCTGCAAAATCTGTTCAACCTCAAACAATTAAAGGTTACAGTAAACAAAAAAAGATCTTCATGATAGCTGCAGCAATTTTGCTGATTGCTGTAATTGGAAATGTAGCGATAGCAAAATATTTTAGCAGTAAACCAAAACCTGCTGTGGTTTCTCAAGAACAAATTGATGATTTTGAAAAACAAATTAACGATGCCAATGCTGCTATTCTATACGGAGATGAATCTCAAGCCGAGCGAATCATCTCACAATTAAAAGAACGGTTAAATGCGCTAGGTGATGTTGAAGAAAGCCAAAAAGAAAGAATCAACTCTATTAGAAGTCAGGTTACTGCGTTAGATAATAAACTTAACAATGTTTCTGAGGCAGCTGTTGAAACTGTCGGCACATTAGGCAATGCAGATAATTTAATAGTTTTGCCCAATTATATAGCTACAGAAACAAACCGCACAGTAGTAAGTTACAATAGAACATCAGCAAACGTTCAAGATAACAACTTGCGAACAAGCGAGCCAATTATGCAAGCAGCATATTCTACAGGCAACCAAGCAGTAATTTATAACGGTTCTGAATTACTCCTTTGGAACTTTCAAAGCGGTGTTATTGGTGGAGCGTTTTCTACCGATGTTCCGTCACAAGAGAATATAGCTGGTCTTACCTACTACAACAATCGTGTATATCTGCTAGATAAAGCCAATAACCGCGTAATGCGCTATAACGCAAGCACGACAGCATTCAGCGCTCCAACAGCTTCTATCTCTAATGTTTCTGAAATAGCAAATGCTTCTGACATGGCAATTGATGGAAACATTTATATTGCTGCGGGTGGAACAATTCTTAAGTATAATTCTGGAGCTCGAGTAGACTTCAACTTAGGTGCCAGCGGGCTTGGCGAGAAAACTAGAATCTACGCTAATTCAGACACAACTAACTTGTACGTCCTAGATCCGGAAGGAAAACGAATTTTAATTCTAAGCAAAACAGGTTCACTCATTCAAACTTTAACGAGCAGTCAATTTAATAGCTTAAAAGATTTCGCTGTTGATGAAACTGCAAAAACAATTTACGTACTAAATAATAATCAACTCCTCAAAGTAAGTTTCTAAAACAAAAAAAGACCTTCGTCAGAAGGTCTTTTTTATATTCAGAGTTAATTCTGATAAGTGTAGTTACTTAAGAGTAACTGTACCACCAGCTTCTTCCAACTGCTTCTTCAAAGCTTCAGCGTCTGCTTTGTTAACGCCTTCTTTGATAGCTTTTGGAGCGCCATCTACGATGTCCTTAGCTTCTTTCAAGCCAAGACCAGTAACTTCACGAACAACTTTAATTACATTGATCTTGTTGTCACCAGCTGCAGTCAATTCTACAGTAAATTCATCTTTTTCTTCAGCTGCTGCTGCACCACCTGCTGCAGGCATAGCACCCATCATCATAGGAGCTGCTGCTGATACACCAAATTTATCTTCTAATACTTTTACAAGTTCAGAAAGTTCTAGAACAGAAAGCTTTTCAATAGAGCTTACAAGATCTGCGAACTTAGCAGGAACTTCAACTTGAGTCTTTTCTTCGTCTGCCATGTGTTTAAATAATTAATTTATTAATGCACGCTTATGCGCGACTATTTCTGTGCTACCGCGTTCAATACGTTGATCAAACCGCGAATATTTCCAGCAAGCACGTTAACGAATCCAGATACTGGAGCGTTGATTGTACCGACAAGCTTAGCACGAAGCTCATCTTTGCTAGGAAGATCAGCCAACGCCATCATTTGCTCTTTTGAAGCATACTGACCATCTAGAACACCAGATACAATGCTAACAGTTTTAACATCTTTGGAGAAATTCTTGATGATACGAGCAGGCGCTACTTCATCTTCAGTAGATACGGACAAGATAACCGGAACCTTGTAGTCCATGATTGCAGAGCTATCAATTCCATTTGCATCAAAAGCTTTTTTGATCAAAGGGATTTTATAAACTTTGCTTTGAACACCTTCAGCGCGAAGAGCGCGGCGGAATTTATCAATGTCTTTTACAACAGTACCGCGGTATTCAGACAATACAACTGATTTAGCACCTTTAATGCGATCAGATAATTCGGTTAAGTCCTGTTCTTTTTGGGAACGTGTTTTTGCCATATTTTTCCTTTTTGCCTGATTTTAATCAGGCTTATTCGACCTTTTAACTGGCTACTATATCAATAGAAACAATAAAACTCGGTTTGCAATAGTGCAGCCCGAGTACAAATTCATACAATACAGCCTTACGCTTGCGATTGTTGAGTTAGTTCCTCGGCGGGCTTAGGATATCTAAAATTTAAGTTAGATCCCTATTTTAAGGCTTTTTCTGGAAGAATTAGCCGCCAACTGTCTTTGGATATGTAGTTGTTGGTATTATAGGCAATTTATTGGAAAATAGCAAGTATTGACAAAACTACAAATATATGCTATTATAACAAGCATTTAAAAATATATAGGAGGTCCTAAAAGTAGGACGATAATATTATGGATGTTGCAGGTACAATCCACATAGGTTATTATGAAGCGCTTATGTTCCATAACAAGCCTATGGACGATGACTCAAAACATTTATCTTACAAGGCTTATAATTGCCTCTATGAGGCCACTAATCTAATTGGCGGTCACCCAGGAGAAGATATCCCTAATTCCGCTTATGGAAAAAGTGTTAAAACATTACTACATGACGCATGGAGTATAATTAACCTACTTTTACAAACACATCCTGAAGATGAAAATTTAAAAACATCTCAGGAATCAATCAAGAGCGCATACATTTCGCTATTCGCCACAGAACCATCATTGCATTGACAATGATGGTTTTTTATTTAATGATTTATTTATATAATATAAGAAGTATTAATTTTTACTTATGCTAGATTCAGCTGAAAGATTCAGGCCATTTGAAAGCTACGCCAATCCCGAATACAAAAACCCTAAAATTCTAAAAGAAAAATCACTCGCCAAAGCTCAGGAATTTTTCGATAAAAACCTTCCAAACATAGAAATTTTCAAAGACGTCGAAGGCTATGATCCAAGAATGTACGAAAGAGATGTCGCTTACACTAAAAAGTTGGAAAATCTTAACTCTGGCGACATGGATGAGGATAAGCAATGGTCAGTAATACAAGAAGCGATTATATTGAATGAACTGGAGATGAGTAACTGGTTCGGAGATTCAGTTAGAACCATTAGACCTACTAACCATGCAGACTTTGTCCAAAAAGTTGATGGTATACTCAAATTTGAAGATAAGCTGGTAGCTTTTGATGCAACATTTAAAAAACAACCTTACGATAAGGTACATTTAATTAAAAATAAGTTAGATGCTGGTGAGTTAAATCCGATCACTTATTTTTATGATGAAGAAACAAGTTTCAAAGGAAGCACACAAGCAACTGGTATAGTACTAGGTTTTGATAGAGAAAACTTGTTAGATGTTACAGAAGACTGGCTTTATAGCCAAGAAGGAGTGCCAGGTAGCAAAAAGAATATTGCGGAGCATCCTGTACAAATGCAGCTTCTATACCAAGCCCTGATGCAATTTTCTGCATACGAACTTCATAGCAAATCTAATAATCATGAAGACTTAACAGAAATGTTTTCAGAATTCAAAAAGCAAATTCTGGAAACCTATAATAACAAAGTGAAAGATAACGAAAATTTAAAGAATTTTGAATTGGACAGCTTTACCGAAACCTTATGTAATGATATTAGCAGAGAATACAATATAGATTTGTCTGAAATTAAAAATAACATATGGCCGAAAAGGACTCCTGGGAAAGTCATTAAACTTCCTCGTAAACCTCCTGAAAATGATCAATTTAAAAAAGCGGCTTAAACCGCTTTTTAGTTAACCAAAAATAAATTTAGGAATGTAATTAATCATTGCAACGAATTCTCTTACGTAGTAGAAACGTAGCTCTGGTCTTTGGTAATAACCAGAGCTTGGAGCTTGCCAGTAAACTGTTTCAAATCCTGCGCGCTTCGCCATTATTACTGCTCGAGCCAAATGAAAAGCATCACTCACAATAACAACAGAATCTGCTTCAGGTTTTACTTCTGCAAGCTTCTGCTTAGAATTTTTAATATTCTCATAAGTATTGCGGGATTTATCTTCGTAAACATAACGAACAGGTTCTTTAGCGTTTCTGTTAATAACTTTTGCCATAAATTCAGCTTCGGAAATATCTGAATCCGAAATCTTACCTCCAGATAGAATCATTAAATCAGCTTTACCCGCTTCGTACAGTTCCAAGCCTTTTTCTGTTCTATTTTTTAAAGCAGGGGTATTAATTGCTGCTCCTAAAACAATAATAGCGTCGGCGTCTTTAATTTTTGGCTTATGATGAGCCATTCCCCACACCAAACCAATGTCTGCGATTAAAATCAAACCTAATACAGCCGCTCCTGAAATTAAAATTTTCTTGATCATTATTTCTTGATCATTTTTCGATGCGCTTTTGCTTTATTTAAAGCAGGCGCAAAATAATTATAACGATACTTTTCTATATCAATTTTCATATCATCAGTAACTTCTATTTTTTCTTTTTCCAAAAAAGCTTTTTGAGTTAAAGGAGTACTTATTAGATTTCCTTTAATACTTATATAACCCAGATTATTGATTACTCTCCACCAAGGCACCCTACTGTCTCCGTCTAAGGTTCTAAGCATCCAACCGACTTGCCGAGCCGCTCGAGGACTACCACAAGCAGCGGCCACCTGACCATAACTAACAACTCTGCCTTTTGGTATTTCTTTAACTGCCTCTATTACCTTTTCTCTAAAGTTCATACCAACTTAGTATACCAAATTTTTACATAGCATTCCTCCCCTTGCCCCAAATTGCTGATTTGGCTATAATGAGCCTATCTTTAAAATAATTTATTAAATTATGAGCTTAAAAAACGTTCCTTTCGGCAGCGCTGACAAGTTTAATGTAATAATTGAAATTGCTCAAGGCAGCCAAGACAAATACGAATACGATGAAGAATTAGATGTAATTAAACTCGACCGAGTTCTTTACAGCGCACAACGCTTCCCTGCTAACTATGGATTCATTCCTGAAACTCGAGCAGATGATGGCGACCACACTGATGTCCTACTATTTTCTACAAATCCTATTTTCCCAGGCGCTGTAGTTGAAGCTCGCGCAATAGGATTCATGAATATGGAAGACGGCGGCGAAATTGATAATAAAATTTTAGCAGTTCCTACTGAGGACCCTCGTTTTGATCACGTTAAATCTTTATCCGAACTTCCTGAACATTCTCCAAAAGAAATTAAAAATTTCTTTGAAACTTACAAAATTTTGCAGAATAAATCTGTAAACGTTGGTGATTTCGAAAACGCTGATAAAGCAAAAGAATATATTGAGTCAACACGCAAGACTTTCGAATCTGAAGGTCATGCATAAAAACTACTAGGAATTATAAAAACGCCCTTAAGGGCGTTTTTATTTACAATTATTTGATTGCTGATAAGCAAGATGATTTTGCAGGTTCTGGTAAATTATTACAAGCTGCCTGTTGAATCGCTTTGGTATCAAAACTGCCAGATGCACCAGCACCAGCTCCTGCTGGTATAGTTGGCATTTCACTAAATGTTACACCTTGTGGTAGTTCAAATTTACTACTATCTTCAGTCCAACGTTCACAATTAAACTCAAAATTCTTATTCTGATCTACTACCTGATTATTAGGTGAAGAATCTGGAGCATCGGCTGCATTTATAGCCATTTTAAAACCACCATCCATTCCATCCACCCATACGTAGCTATAAGATCCATCATGAATCATATGTGATACTTGCGTTGCACCAGCTTCAGAAGCTCCTGTAAAATCACCGCGCATTTTACCATTTGAAACATAAACTGTTCCATTTGCTGCAGCTCCTTCTTCTACAACGCTAAATTTACACATTTGTGTTTTACCATTTGCCAACAGCTCTTTAATAGAACTGTTTTCTACATTTGTCTCAGTGGACATTCCCTGACCGGATTGAGAATTTGAGTCAACCTCATTACCGGAGTTTTTAGATGTGAAGTAATACACACCTGCTGCAATTACCAAAACTCCAATAATTGCCAAAATCGCTTTATTATTCATAATACCTTAATATATTACTTATCTTTGTTGGCTTAAGTATAACAAAAAATCGCCTGTACGGCGATTTTCAGGTTCACTAGGATTATTCGTAACGTAGAGCCTCCATTGGACTCTTGCGAGCCGCCTGCCTTGCAGGATAGACACCAAACAATAAACCGATACCTGCTGAAACACCCAAACCAAGCAATGCAGCGGAAACAGGAAATGTAAAAGACCACCCTTCTGCAACCGAAGCACTCAATACCAAAGCTGCCAAATACGATATAGATGCTCCCAAAATAATACCAATCACACCTCCTAAAGCAGTCAGCATTACTGATTCAAAAAGAAATTGTGTCAAAATATCATTCTGAGTAGCACCCAAAGCTTTGCGCAAACCAATTTCACGAGTACGCTCACTAACAGATACAAGCATAATATTCATAATACCGATTCCGCCAACAACTAGAGAAATACCAGCCACAGAACCCAGTAGGACTGTTAACACAGTTGTAATTGTACCAATAGTTTCTACAGCATCTTCTTGTGTTGTCACATAGAAATCATCATTCGCAGGATTATCAATATTATGAGATTCACGCATAGTGGCTTTAATTTCCGCCACTGCACGATCCATATTCTGACCCTCAGCCATTTTTAAAACCATAGAGTTAAAATAATCTGTACCACTCAAATATTGCTGAACAGTCGTATAAGGAACCAATGCCATTGAATCAACATCCATAATGCTCTGGCCTTGTGATTTTAAAATACCAATAACTTTAAAAGACTGATCTTTAATTCGGACATTCTGACCAACCGCTTCTGATAAACCAAATAGATCTTCTTTTAAATCATTTCCAATCACAAGCACCCTAGAACGCTGCCTGACATCTGTTTGAGTAAAATAATTCCCTTCGCTTACATCAAGGCTTAAAATTTTTGCAAAGTCTTCAGAAACCCCAAAAATAACAGGTCTTTCAATCTGAGATTCATAAGTAACAGAGGCTGGATAAATTACCTGCGGGCTAATATATTCCACCCCTTTAACATTTCCTGGTTTTAAGAGTGCATCTGCATCTTTTTGCCTAAGGGAATCGGTATATAATTCAGCAAAACTGCTCGGCCCTTGAGGCTGCTTGCCAGGATCAATGCTCACTGTAGTGGCGCCGATTCCTTCAATTTGCCCCAAAATCAAATTCTCTGCCCCTTGCCCTACAGACATGACAATAATAATAGACGTAATACCGATGACAATTCCAAGAATAGTTAAAAGCGAACGAGATTTATTCGTTGAAAGTCCTGTATATGCAGTTTTAATTCTATGCTTAATCTGCATGGTTTAAAATCTATTTAACTTATTATTTAGAATAATTATCTGATGCACGACGGCGATTATCCAAAACCGTATCACTCTCTATTAAGCCGTCTTTAATGTGAATAATTCTCTTGGCATGCTCAGCAGTAGAAGTTTCGTGAGTAATTAATAGTACTGTATGCCCATCATCGTTAAGCTTCTGAATAATTTCCATTACAATTTGCCCTGACTTAGAGTCCAAATTACCTGTTGGCTCATCAGCAAAAATAATGCTCGGTTCACAGACCAAAGCACGTGCAATCGCAACACGCTGTTTTTCTCCACCAGACAACTGAGCTGGCTCATGGTCAGTACGATGAGTTAAACCAACAGATTCAATAGCGTCCTTTGCCCGCTTTTCCCATTCCTTCTCTGGAATATTAGAATACAATAAAGGCAGCATTACATTTTGTAGAACAGTAGTACGAGCCAATAGGTTGAAAGCTTGAAAAATGAAACCTAGTTTTTGATTCCGAATCAATGCTACTTCATCTTCTGTATACTGAGATACTTCTTTACCTTCAAAAATATATTCACCTTCTGTGTGCTTATCCAAAAAGCCTAAAATCTGAAGCAAAGTAGATTTTCCAGAACCAGAAGGACCCATAACAGCAACAAACTCCCCTGCTTCAATATTAAAATTTAACCCATGTAAAACAGGAGTTTCATTTTCTTCCTGATAGTAAGTTTTCTTTAAATTGCGAATTTCAACGAGTGCCATAGCTACTCGCTTTCTGCGAACACCAAAACCTGATCGCCTTCATTTAATCCGGTAAGGATTTCAATATCTCCGTCACTACCTCGTAGCCCCGTTGTCACAGGTTTATCTACTACTGATTCGCCTTCTTTAATTCTTACGAATTTACCGCCGCTCTTAGTAATCACAGCACGTTGCGGTACAGCCAAAACACCATCACGACGCTCAGTCTTGATTGTTACATCTGCTGTAAATCCAGATTTAATTCGATCATCAGCTTTTACAAATTGTAAAACTATTTTATATACAGCTACGCCTTCCACCAAAGATTCAGCTGGGCTAATTGATGAAACAACCATTGGGAAGACTACATCGTTCCCATACGGATCCAGTTCTACATCTGCTTCCATACCAACCTTAACTTTTGCTACATCAATTTCTGGCAAGTTAGCAGCAACTTGGAAATTTGTAACTGAAATAACAGAAACAGCTGGAGCACTCATAGATGTTAGTTCTCCGCGCTTTGCATTTACATCAGTAATAATACCGTCCATAGGAGCTTTTATAGCGCGCTTATTGATTTCATCCTGAATTGCTTGAACATCCAACTTAGCTTGTTCTACATTTATACGAGCGCTTTCTAAATCGAATTCATCCTCTTCGTTCAAATCTCGATAAGAAGCATCACGTTCTTGTATTACACGGATTGCATTTGAAATTTCCTGTTCAGATTTAGTAATTGAATTCTTTATATCCAACAATGAAACAACATGAATATTCAAAGTTCTTGTAAGCACACTTAACTCTGCTTTATCAGCCGGAAGTTGAGAAGGCAGAAAATCAGAATCTGAACGTCTTTCGGCGTAATCAACCAAGTTAACCGTAGCTTTAATAGCATCGCTCAAATCTTTACTCGCTTCGTAAGTACTAAGAATTAAAGCCTTAACTGTAGCGTCATCAGATTGGCGGTTTGCAGCGCGGTATTTATCTGTTGCATCATCCAAAGCCTTCTCGGCATCGTAATACAATTTCATTGCATTGTCGCGGTATTGCACACCAGTATTTCCATAACGAATACGTAAAATATTTTGAGACAAATAGCTGTGTCCGAGAATATCACGAAGTGTTGTGATTACGTCTGGCATATCCAAAAAAGCGTCAGATACAGCATTGTAACCAGAATCAATAGTTCGTTCTAAATCTTCTTCTGCATTAAATTTGCTTTCGTAGGCGCGCTCTAAATTATTCTCAGACTCCAATCGAGAGGAACGATTCGGGCCACGCTCAACTTCCCGCAAAGCTAACTCTGCGCGACGTAACTCCAGTTGCTGCTTAGCTAAACGAATCTGCAAATCAGAAGAATCAATCTGAACTAAAACCTGACCAGCAGATACTTTATCTCCAACCTTAACATTTACAGCAGCGATTTTACCGCTAGTTTCAGGCATTAATTGCACTTTTTCAGCCGCTTCAATACGACCAGTTACATCAACTTCCTGCACAACATCTGTTTTTGCCAAAGTTATATAATCCTCAGTAGACTGAGGTTTTGGACGCGTCAAAAACAGCGCTAGCCCTATTACGGCTAGCACTATAATTGCAGTCCAAATTTTATGTCTCTTAATAAAACCGAAAATACGTCCAATCATCTTTTTTCTTAAATATTTCCCCAATTATAACAGAAATGAAGATTTATGGTCAAAATCCTAATTTCAAACAAAATTAATTCAGAATATAAACCATAAAATTCAGATAAGAAGCAAAGCTCACCCAAAGAATATAAGGAACCATAAGCCAAGCTGCTGGTTTTGAAATTTTAGCAAAAGCAATTATGGTTGCTAATATTGCCAACCACATGAAAATAATTTCCACAAAAGCTGCGCCTGGGTTTTCCATGCCAAAGAAAATGTAAGACCATAAAGTATTTAAGACTAACTGCAAAACAAAAAGTCCAAGCGCAATCTTAACATCTTTGCGATTCCAACCATTTTTCCAAACCAGAAAAGCAGCAATCCCCATAAGCAAGTATAACGTTGTCCAAACAGGACCAAAAACCCAGTTAGGAGGATTCAAAGATGCCTTCTCTACTGAAGCATACCAAGTAGGTATGCTAGGTGTTGTAAATATAGTTCCAATTAATCCAGCTAATTGTGAACCGACTATTGTAATAATTAATTTTAACCAGTTTGGTATTTTCATATACTAATTGTATCACGCCTTTGAATTGTTACTGAACAGATTTACGAATTTTACTACCATGAAATCGTAATAAAATTAAATTAAACGTCAAGAAAAAGGTGGCGCCCAGCATTTCTAAAAATTCTTCTAAACCAATGAGCATGTTTCTCTGATCAAAAGAATATAAATATGAAATCTCAGAAGTATTCCAGTACTCAACCAAAGGCACACAAGCAAAACTTAGTATTGCCAAAGCCATTAAATACATTTTTGGAATTTGCTGCTGATGCAAATGCTTAGCCAAAAAAACCAAGTATATTATCGCGCCAATCATTAATGGAACAAAAAACAACAACCAATGTGCAGAATTAAAACCAAGTTCAACAAAAAAATCTTTGTACTGTTCTGTAAAAGTAAACCCCATGTCTTGCAACATAACTGCGAGATTCTCATGAATTTCAGCAATTTCATCTAACGCTAAGTAAATAAATCCAAGTGCATAGGGTATTAACAAAAGCTGAGATTTAAAATAATTTCTAAAATATGCAATTGCAAAAACAGCAGCTACAGTTGTACCTGCTAAAATGAGTTTGAAACTTTGATAAGTTGTAGGAATATTTCTTTCAATATCTATATTGAACAATATTACTTGCTGTCCGAACATAAAATGCGCCGCTAGCAAAACAATGTCGAGAGCAAGAAAAGCAATAAACAACTTTGTAATTAGAGAAGTATTGGAGATTTTTAACATCTAATAATTTTAGCATATTTTACCAAAAAACCGCCATAATGGCGGTTTTTTTAATTCAAATCTATCTTACCCAAGATAGTACACTTTCTAATACGTATCTCAGCTTAGATACTGCTACATCTGCTTCTTGCTTTGAAGTGGTGTAGAAGTGATCTTTGTCTTGTGAGTTGTACAGCCTGTAGACTGGGAGTGTGAATGTTTTAGGATCTGAGTAGCCCAGAATGTGTTCTTCTATGAACCCAGAAGATTGAGCCTTAGACTTTTCTTCTAAAGAAAGAGTGTAGAAATGGTTTTTAGACTGTGGATTATAAAGCCTGTACACTGGTACTTGGTTTTCCTGCTCCACAGGACTAATGTATCCAAGCACCCCTTCATCAAAGTATCCTAGGGAATTTTTAGCGTGTGCTTTCTCAGAAAGGTTTGTAGTGTAGAAGTGATCTTTCAGACCATTGTTGTATTGACGGTATACAGGGATTAACCCTGTTGAAAGCACTGGAGTATCTACGCCTGGACTAGTAGATTGATCGGGTTTTCGAATTATACTGCCTGAAGAAGATCCTCCAGGTGATGGGCAAGCTAAAGTCTGAAAAGTATTACCTGTTCCGTAGCCAGTTCCTGAAACATTAGTTGCGTAGCTTCTGTAGAAGTATGTTGTGCCGCAAACGAGATTATCCACCATACGACTATACACACCAACCCCATAACCATCAACTGAGATCGACGCTATTGTAGACCCATAGCTATTATCTAATCCATATTCGAAACCACGTTCTGTTGGGCTATTACCTCCAGTGGAAGATATTTCAGAATGAAGAGTTGCTGATGTTTGAGTAATACTATCTGCTGTTGAGGCTGACATAACCACTTCATATACAGGACAAGTATCTGTAGTTAGAGTACCTTCTGCTGTGTAGCCAGTTCCAGCAGAAGTAATAGCATATCCTCGATAATAGTATTCTGTCTCACATTCAAGACCTGCTAAGCTAGCAGAAAATAAGCCGATTGTATAAGGACCAGATGATTCTGATACTGAAGACCCGTAGCTATTATCTAATCCATATTCAAATCCTCTTTCAGTTACATCCAAATCTCCTGTTTGTAAAATCTCAGCGTTTAGACTCATAGAACTATATTGAACATCTGTTGCAGGCAACAGGTCAAGCTGAGGAGGTCCTGGTGGAGACAGCTTGATAATAAAAGCGTCAATGTACCCCGCAACAGAAATATTGCTCACACCATCACCTGGATCAAAGTCTACAGTACCTTCAAAAGCACCTGTTGTATATACATTCCCAACAGAATCTACAGTCACTGAATACGGCCGCTCCTCATTTGTATTACCCATGCGCTTTGCCCACACAAAGTCGCCGTTTAAATCTAGTTTGGAAATAAATAAATCTCTATAAAATCCGGAGCTACTATAAACCCCATCACCTGGATCAAAATCAACAACCCCTGAAACGTATCCAGTTGTATAAACATTATCATCAGCGTCTAGAGTCATTGCTCCTAGCAATTCTGGATTACCATTTCCAAAACGCTTTGCCCACACAAAGTCGCCGTTAGAGTCTAATTTGGAAATGAAAACATCATCACTTCCAGCAGATACTAAATTATGAACCCCATCACCTGGATCAAAGTCTACAGTACCATTAAAATTTCCTGCACTATAGACGTTCCCCACAGAATCAATTGCTGATGATGCACTAGAGTCTGAACCTGTATTACCCATGCGCTTTGCCCATACAAAGTCACCGTTAGAGTCTAATTTGGAGATGAAAATATCTGAAGCCCCAGCTGAAGTTAAATTATACACACCAACACCTGGATCAAAATCAGCTGTAGCTGCAAACCACCCACTCACATAAACATTTCCCGCTATATCAACCGCAACAGAATTAGCTCTATCTGTGCTTGACCCTCCCATGCGTTTTGCCCACACAAAGTCGCCGTTTGAATCTAGTTTGGAAATGAAAATATCATCCCCGCCACCAGCAGATGTCATATTATAAACACCAGCACCTGGATCAAAATCAAAGGTTTCTGAAAAATAACCCACTGTGTACAAATTACCATTTTCATCCAAGGCAACAGAGTATGCGTTACAAGAACCGTACCCAGCGCTAGTTATCCCCTTAGCCCACACAAAGTCACCATTAGAGTCTAATTTAAGGATAAAAGTACCGAAAGAACCCGAAGTTAAATTATGAACTCCAAACCCCGGATCTACATCGATAGACATCTGAAAACTACCTGCTATATATAAACTACCAAAGCTATCTACAATAATAGAGCGAGGTGTATCACCGTATTGACCACCTATACTTCTTGCCCAAATAAAATCACCATTTGAGTCTAATTTGGAGATGAAAACATCTGTAGCTCCAGCAGAAGTCATATTATAAACACTATCACTCGGGTCAAAGTCTACAGTATCAGAAAAAATACCTGTGGTATACAAATTCCCTGATGAGTCAGTCGTCACAGAATACCCAGTATCAAGTCCTGTACCACCAATTCCTTTAGCCCATTCGTAAACTACTTCTGATGCATTAACTTGTTGAGTATTAAAAACTAAAATATAAGCTAGCGGCATCAAAAGCAAGCTAAAAATAACCAGCAGATTTAGCGCAATGTTTTTTGTTTTAGATGATCTATTTCTGGAATCAAATTGATTTGATTTAGATTGCTTGATTTTAGAGGAAATGCTTGGACTTCCAGATAACTTAATTATTTTCATTTTTATTTTTTTATGCTTGAAGTTTACGAAGAGTATTCGTCAGTAATACTATATATTGTAGATCAAAATTGACGTGAATGGAAATTATTTATCTAAGTCCAAGTAAATAAGGTCAAATTAAAAAACAGCTCGTAATTTTCGAGCTGTTTTTATTAAGTTACAAATTTTTAAAATCTAAAGTTCGACTACCACCACAAACCTGATACACCTAGTGATTTCATCACTGTTCGAGTAACAGCGCCAAAATAACCTACCGCAGGACTTATCTTATTTTGAGACTGATATTTTGCAAGCGCTGATTGAGTCTGAGCTGCGAAAATTCCAGTTGGTCCAGCAGGGATAGAATATGCTTGATTTATTAATATTGTTTGCAATGCTTTAACATCTTCCCCTCTCATACCAACATACAAATCACGAACCTGAGAAATAATAGGAAGCGTAGAAGTTAATCCTGCACCTGAACATTGTTCAGAAAAAATACGCTTAATCTTGTCTAAGCTAGTTCTGAAAACATATCCAGTACCTTTGTTAGTGCCCCATGGGGTAAGTATTTCTGAGGCATACTTTTCCTGCCAAGCTTTAACTACAGCTTCATCTTCAGCTGAGTAAACACCATCCACTGGAAGATTTGCTTTCTCGAATTGATTAAGAAACTCTTCAAGCAATCTTACCTGTGCTGGGTCGTTTTTAGCACCGATACGAATTGGCTGTGTCGGGTAAATAGCTAGCGAGCATGATGGAGCAACTGGTGCTATAGGTGCTGTTGGCGAATCTGTAGGTCCAGTTGGGTTATTTGTATTAGGAGTTTGAGTTGGAGTAGGAACAGCGGAACCACCTGAACGACCACTTCCTGAAGACGAACCTCCTCCACTTGTTCTAGTAGTAGTAAAACTCCAGAAAGTATTACCAAACTCATCGCCAAAGATCTGACTATGATTAGCTGTTACATAAGCAAAATCACTATCAATTTCTATGTAATACCTAGTATTTGATTGTAATCTTCCTTCAATATGGAAAGTCACTACCAAGCCATTTTCTGAAATAGTTACGCTACCATCCTCATTCGAAAATTCTTGTACTTCTGTATCGTTATCATAACGTTTCAAATACGCTGTAGCTGAATCAAGAGTCATTGGCTCACTAAAGGTGAAAGAAAGTGTAGAAATATTTCTTGACACCCCTGTCGCACCATTTGCAGGGTTAAAATTACTAACAACAAGTTCTTCTAATTCAGTTACGATGATATCAAAATCTGTATTTACAACTTCTGGCAACTCATCATTAATTCCACCGAACTCAACTACATAGTTCGGTAATAGGTTACCACAAGGAAGATCATTCCATTGACCCTTAGGCTCAACGCTAAAGCGAACTTGGGCGCAATGTTCATTAGAACTTGCATTGTTTGGCTCTTTATTTGATACGCTAGTTCTATTCCAATTTGCATATGTTACCACAGAACCAGTGTCTCCATTACCACTCCAAAACAAACGTCCAGCTCCAGCCTCCTCTAACCCTTCAGGACCAGTTACCCAACGCCAAGCTCCTTCTACAACACTATCACTTGCACCAATCCAGCCATCTTGGTTTATGCGAGTAAGAATAAATTCGTGTTCTTCTAGACTAGTAATAGTTGCGAGATAGCCATAAACACCACCAAATCTTTGCGTTTCTGCTGCAGTCTTAGCATTATTCCATGATATTCCGCCACCACCAACAGTCACTACTCTATATGCATGACCATTTGTAAACCAAACAACATCACCGTCTTCACCATTAATAAGAGCTTCTACCTTGTAAGTACCAACTTCTGTTGTTGCTGTAAACATCAAAGTTTGTAAAGCTGCGTTAATAGCTGCGCGTGTACCACTAAATTGCAAGTTCTGTCCAGAATCAGCGCCATTGAACGTCAAGCCTGTATCATTACCAAATGACAAAGAACCACCATTTACATATAAATTAATGTTGAAAACTTCGTTTTCATCACCATCTCCAATAATCGCAAGGTCTGTAATATTTACAGTTGATCCAACTTGAACAGTCTTAGTAGTTGGATTAGTAAAGTCCAAGTCGTTATTATTTTCGCCATCGCCTTCAAGATGGAAATCAAATAATGCACCTGTGAAATAGTTATCTATCCATTCTTCCCACTCTTCATCACCTCTATCTTCGGACCACTCTTCATCACCTCTATTATATCCATCAGCTGTTGCATATAAACCAATACCTCCAGCAAAAGCACATTCAGCATCGATTACTGTATAAATTTGCGATTTTGTAAACGTATAAGCTCCGGTTCCATCTGCCTGAATAACAACGCCACTACCTTCACCACAAGATAGATTAATCTCTGCATTAGGGATTGGGTCATTTGTTACAGAGTCACGTACATGCCCATACATAGCAACACCACTACCATCCCAACCACTTCCACCATCATAAGAGAAAGCACATGACTCATATGACCATTGAAAACAAGGATAGCCATCATTTTCGTTTTGGTCTATGCTCCAAACAGTTTGAAAGTCCCAGTCGCCCCCATCTTCAAAATACAAAGTATAAGTATATTCGTCTTTCAAATCAAGCTCTGATGTAATTGCATTTTCACCTCCAGCGGAAACTAATACTCCAGACAAATCGGAATTCCAGAAAGAATGGAATATACCTGACGACCATTCACTTTTTTCTCCTACCAGACCTCCTGTAGTCTCAGATACTTGCCCACTTACGCTACCTGTAGCGTAGGATCTTTCAAGAGTATCACCATAAAATCCTCCAATAAGACCACCGACAAATTCATTTCCAATTACTACTCCTCGTGCGTATGTATCCTCTACTACTATTCCAGCACATTCGCTTCCAGCTGCTTGACCAATTAATCCACCAACATAATTATTACCAGCTGCTTCACCGGTTGCAAAAGATTTTCTAACCCCAGAATCATTATCACCACATACCGCGTAACCAATAAGTCCTCCGACGCTGTTATTCCCTGACACTGAGCCTAACGCTCCTGTTTGATTCACTTTACTTACAGCAGAGTAACCAAGAAGACCACCAACTTGATCACAGTTCTCAGTATAGACAGCTACATTTGCAAAGGCGTTTTCAATAGTAGACCATGAAGCTTCACCTGCCAAACCACCAATCCCCCTACAAGTATCAGCCGTAACTGCAATAGAACCAAAAGCTGCCACATTTTCTACAGAAGCACCGTTAAGAGTAACAGCAAGCAGTCCATAATAAGTAGTATCAGCCGAAATATTCACTTCTCCAGATACTGTAAGGTTCTTGATAGATCCCCCAACTGTTTCAAATTCTCCATCTCCAAGATCAACTTGAACACTTTCAACCATGCCAAAAAGTGGCTTATTAAGACCATTTATCTCGTAACCATATCCATCAAGGATTCCATTAAATTCCGAGATAGTCTCATAGTTACTAGGAAGAGTGATATCATTTCCTAGTTGGAAATATATCCCCTCGTTCCCAGCATTGTTACCTACTACAGCAGAAAATTCATTTGCTGTTTCGATGATATACGGATCACCTTCGGTACCATTTCCGCCCGCCGCTAATACTGGACGATTGATCATGCCAG
>CAZGCV010000010.1:0-4478 GCA_964524735.1 uncultured Candidatus Saccharibacteria bacterium
GAACAGGTGCTGCATGGTTGTCGTCAGCTCGTGCCGTGAGGTGTTCACTTAAGTGTGAAAACGAGCGCAACCCCTATTACCAGTTACAAGTGTCTGGTGAAACTGCCGGCGTTTAAGCCGGAGGAAGGTGGGGATGACGTCAAATCAGCGTGGCTCTTACGACTTGGGCGACACACGTGCTACAATGGGTAGGAACAAAGGGACGCCAAGGAGCAATCCGGAGCAAATCCAATCAAAACTATCCTCAGTTCGGATTGAGGGCTGCAACTCGCCCTCATGAAGCTGGAATCGCTAGTAACCGTAGATCAGCCTCGCTACGGTGAATACGTTCTCGGGTTTTGTACACACCGCCCGTCAAGCCATGGAAGTGGGAAGCGGATGAAGCGTCTATTTAGTTAGGCTCCAATCCGAAGCTCGTAACTGGGGCTAAGTCGTAACAAGGCATCGGTAGCGGAAGCTGTCGATGGATCACCTCCTTTCTAAGGAATATAATTTCATGCTCTGTCGCTTTTCGAAGCACAGATATGACATTCTGATGGTCGTCGTTAATTTTTTCGAAAATTAGCGCACTTATTGACTTCAAATTGATGAGTAATTGGTGGAACATTTCAATCGCTATACAGTTGTTAAACTTATATTGAATTCTAAAATCGCCCTTGAGGCGGTTTTTTGTTATCATAAATTTATGAAAGTAGTTACTAAGAAAATTTTACCAGAATGGTTTGACGCCATTCAAGATGGCACTAAAACATATGAGCTTCGTCTTGCTGATTTTGAAATAAATGTTGGTGATATTTTGCGCTTGGAAGAATGGGTTGGTGAAGGTAGTACACGTCATTTCAGTGGAAAGTTTATTGAGAAAAAGGTAAATCATTTACGACATGTGGATTTACAATCATGGCTCGATGAGCAACCTGAATTATTAGACCAAGGTTTCTATGTAATAGGTTTGGAATAATTTATTTTTATTTTGGATTTTATTTAGCCGGTGTTGAGCCGGCTTTTTGTATGATGAATTCTTGTACTGCTGTTCCATTAAATTAGAACGTCAAAGCAGTCAAGAAATAAAATTTAACGGAGGAAAGTATGAAAAATAAAATTGTTCAACTGTTTTTGTTGTTGGGCTTGTTTGGTGTGTCTTGTTATGGTTTTATATTGCATGACCAAAACACTTTAGAGCCAACTGGCATGGCAAAACCAATCGCAGATTTACGCGACTATAACGGTACTTATGATGGTTCTTTTGGAACAGGATCAATCGGTTACGGTAACGGAACTCTGTATCGTGACAATCAAGATGCTGGAAGAACTAGTGATTGTGTTGGAGAAGGATGCGGTAAACACCCAGGAGTTGATATCCCTGTACCAACGGGAACTAAGGTTTATTCTGCTACATGGAGCCAAGTTGTTATTAGTCGCTGCGATGATTCATGGGGAGGGTTAATCGTTCTTCGTGGAAGAAATCCATGGAATGGCGAAACTCTGTTTTTTACTTATGCGCATTTAAGCGAGCTTGCTTATAGTAATGGCTCTCCGGTTGTTGAAGGTCATTGGGTAAGTACCGGAGTACAAATAGGAAAGACTGGCGGTAATCCGAAAAATAAATGCAGTGGGAATTCAACTGGTCCGCATTTGCATTTTCAAATTGACCGCGATGATGGTAATTCTGAGCCGTGGTATCCGCCGCAGTCTCAGTTAAATAGACGTGATGATAATCATCAGGTAAATGTGCAGACTTATAATCCAATTGTATTTTTAACAGGCGGGTATCGCTGGACTTTTGCAAGGAATGGTGATCGAGAGTTGTGGGATTTATTTAATATTCAATCTTGGGGAGTGAATAATGGTGCTCTTTGGGTTGATGCTGGAATGGATCCATATATTCGCCGCCGCGGAAATACAGATTGCGGGAGAGGGAAACCATGTAGTAGCAGTATTGCCGCAGAGGCAAGTTTGTATCGCAACGTGTTTTTAGACTTATATAATCACTGTAATAGCGGTGCTGGAAAAGTTTACTTTACTACCAATACTTCTCCAGACTGGTCGGAAAGTAAATCTGTCCCATACACTGCTTACTATGGTGCGCAACAAGTCCATGTTCCTATGTATTCCAACTATTTATGGAATGGAATTGTAACTGGACTACGTGTTGATCCAGCTCAAAACTGTTCTTCTGGTTGGGATCCGACCTATTACGGTGAAATTACAATTGAACGTTAATGTAAAAGGCAAGTTAACTTGCCTTTTTTTGTCTTTTATTATTAGCTCTTGATTTTTTTACTTTTTTATGCTATTATAATGTTAATAAAAGTCCGTTAAGTTCGAAACAAAAATAAAAAACAATTAAATTATGTCACTGAGAAAGTCTTTTGCCATTTTCGGCATCGTTGCTCTTATTGTCTCCTCTATAGGAGTCGTTTTTATTCCAGTAGCTCAAGCCGCACCTAATTCATTAACTCGAGTCACCGCTTTGGACAGAAGTGGGATTCCAAATTTGAGCAGCACTGCTTTAAGTATGTCCGATGACGGTCGGTATATTGCTTTTAAGTCTGAAGCTAGTAATTTAGTAACTGGGGATACTAATAACGCCCCAGACATTTTTCTTTACGACAACAATGATGAATCTATTATTAGAGTTAGCGTAAGTTCTAACGGGACTCAAGCTAATAATGGTTCTGATGCTCCATTTATTTCTGGCAACGGTCAATTCGTTGCTTATATGTCATATGCAAACAATTTGGTTGCGAATGATTTAAATGGTGTAGGAGATATTTTTGTTTATAACGTATCAACAGGCGAAACTGTTCGCGCTAGTGTTGATTCTAATGGTGTTGCGGCAAACTTAGACAGTGGTGATCCGTCTTTGTCTACTGATGGTCGTTATGTTGCATTTTATTCTTATGCAGACAACTTGGTTGAAGATGACGAAAACAATAACGCAGATGTTTTTGTTCATGATTTACAGACAGGTAGTACCGTTCGCGCTAGTGTTGACGAAGATGGTGTAGAAATTTCTGTTGGTGGTGATAGTCCATCAATTTCAGGAAATGGTCAGTATGTTGTATTCACAAGTTCTTACGGTGGATTGTATGAAGATGATGATAACACGGCACCAGACGTTTTTAGAAAGAATCTAAATACTGGCGCTGTTGAAATCGTGAGTGTTAATGATTTGGGCGTGGTGGGTGACGACGCTTCATTTACTACTGCTGCTACTGCAATTTCTGCAGACGGTCGCTATGTTGTTTTTATAACATCTGCAACAAATTTGTTTGAAAATGATGATAACGATATAGATGATGTTCATGTACGTGACATGGTTAACGGGCAGACTCTGTATGTAAGTATGACTTATGATGCACAGAGAAATTATGATGGCTATGTTACTACAGCACGTATTTCTTCAAACGGAAATGTAGTTACTTATTTCACAACCTCAGATGAAATTTTACCAAATGATAATAATTTGGCATCAGATCTTGTGTCTGTTAATATTCAGTCCGAAGCTATTAATAGAATAACAGTGAATACTGCTGGTGACGAAGCGAATGCTCAGTCTACTCATTCAGCTGTGTCTGGAGATGGATCTATAATAGCCTTTTCTTCCATAGCTACTAACTTATCAAATGAGGATTTAAGTAATACTTACGACATTTTTATTCGTAATGTAGGTACTACTAGAACTACTTTGTTAAAAGGGGATGGAAGTGTTCCGTATATTGTTGGTGGAAATGGAGATTCTACTACTCCTGAAATAACATCAGATGGACGGTACGTTGTATTTGCAAGTGCTGCTAATAATTTAGTTCCAGGAGATGTTAATAATCAGTCTGATATATTTTTGTACGATAGAGTTGATGAAACTTACGAGATAATTAGTTTGGCATACGATGGTTCTCCTGCGGACTGGGGTTCTTTTGATCCTAGTATTTCCGCAGACGGTCGTTATGTCGTTTTTTCCTCCGAAGCAACTAATTTAGTGGTAGGTGACGATGCTGGTTATGGAGACATATTCCTGAAGGACCGACAATCTGATACTACAACCCTGATTAGCTATAATTATGCAGGTGATTTTGCTGGTAATGGCTCTTCGCATTTTCCAAGAATATCAGCGGACGGTCGTTATGTCGTTTTTGCCTCCTATGCTGCTAACTTGTTAGATGGCGAGGTTGATGCAAATAGTGCTCTAGATATATTTAGATTTGATACATCAAACAATACTATTATTCGTGTAAATGTCTCAAGTGATGAAGAAGAAAGTGATGGGGGAGCTTACTCTGGTGATATTTCAGCAGATGGTCGTTATATTGCTTTTTCTTCGGATGCGACTAACCTGACGTTAGATGATAATAATGCTAATACAGATGTATTCTTGAGAGATGTTGTTTCTGGTACAACAACTTTGATTACTAAAAATTATTTAACAGGGGATCCTGTTTCTGGTGGTCTTGTTCTGGGTTCAGTTAAAATTTCAGAAA
>CAZGCV010000010.1:4488-6537 GCA_964524735.1 uncultured Candidatus Saccharibacteria bacterium
TCAGAAAATGGAAATGCAATTATTTTTGCAACGTCTTCTGACGAGTTGGTGCCAAACGATACAAATGACGACACATTTGGAATAGATGTATTTTTGTACAACCGAATTTCAGAAGAGATCATACGAGTTACTGTTAACTCTGATGGTGAAGAGCAGGATATGTATGCACTTCCAGAAGATGTTAATGTTGACGGAAGTATTGTTTTGTTTTCATCAGTATCAACTAATTTAGTTGATGGTTATGGAAATGGTACAGAAGTCTTGCTTTACAGACATATAGTAAATTCAGGAGTAACTGATGTGGTTAGTGTTAATCCCGATGGGACACAGCCGAATGGAAGTCCTTTCACTACTATGTATGGTTCAATGTCTGGGGATGGTTCTGAAATAGTGTTCGCTTCATCAGATGCTACGTTAATTGATCCATCTGAAAGCTTAACCAATCGAGATATATTTTTGGCAACTATGGAAGGTGATGGCGGCGGCGATCCAACTGCGCCTATTTTTACAACTGAACCAGCAACGAACATAACGCAAACATCTGCAAATTTGCATGGAACTTTGGTAGATAATGGTGGAGATGCAGTCATTTTTCGTGGAATAGGATATGATGTAAATCCTGAGGATGCTAGCTCAAATGCATTTATTTTGACCACAGGAGATCCGGATGATATAGGTCCGTTCTCTGGAGAAGTCACTGGGTTGGAATGTGGTACAACTTATTACTTTATAGCAGGCGGTTTAAATCAAATAGGAATAGGAATGGGAGATGCTCGTTCTTTCAATACTTTAGATTGTGACCCTGTAGATAACGGATCTTCATCTGGTGGAGGACAATCAGGAAGTATTGTGCGCAATAATACTATTAGTCGTACAGATATTCATCCAAACGGAACTTTGATTATAAATAATGGAACTGTGTTTCTGTTAAAGGATTCTCAGAGAGTAGGTTTCCGAGATTCAGAAGAGTACCGCTCGCATGGTTATAACTTTGCCCAAGTAGTTGATGCTACTTCTGGCGATATGTCTCGACCTTTGCATTCATTAATTGCAAAAGCAATGGTTGGAAGTTTGGTTTTGGATTCATCAGACGGAAGAACTGTTTACATGATAGGTGAAAACAATACAAAACGCGGATTCACATCTTCCGAGGTTTTTAGAGGCTTAGGCTATACATTCAGAAACTTATTTACTATAAACCTTTCAGATTATAATTTGGGTTCTAATATTGAAAATATGAGTGAGGCTCATCCAGAAGGGTCTTTGGTTCGAAGCAGTGACGGCACTGTTTGGTGGTTAAAGAATGGGAAGCGTTTAGGTTTTGAATCCGAACAGGTCTTCAGAACTTATGGATTTACTTTTGACCGTTTAGTTCCTGCTAATTCAGCTGATATGGCTTTGGAAGTAGGGGATTTGGTTAAGTTTAGAGACGGCACGTTGGTCCGATTCCAAGACAAGTTGTATATAGTTTCTGACTCTAAAAAATATGAGTTTAGTTCAGAGCAGATATTCGCTCAACTTGGTTACAAATTAAGTAATGTCATAGCTGCTTCCTTAACTAATTACTAACTTTAACAAAAAAGACTCGTAAGAGTCTTTTTTGTTAGTTTAGCTCTTGATTTTCTCAGAAAAGTATGCTATAATTACTTCAAGAAGTGCGAAATCGCTTTGAAACAAAAATACAATTGAATAGGCTACAAAAGCCACAAGCAAAACAAAAATAAAATCAATGCAGTCATCCTACCCGGTATTTCCATATGGGCCAGATTTTCTGGCTTTGGAATTTCCAACCTTTCGAAAATTCGCTGTGTCATTACATGACCACTTTATTCCGCATCATAGGAATAACTATCACCCGCATGCAATAAGTCATCGTATGCTGGCTTTGTTGTCATTGCTGATAATGACTGTAAAGATTGTAGGTGTTTCTTTGGTGATGGTTGCTCCGTCTGCTTCTGTAGAAGCATCTGCAATTACATCACCAACTGTGATTCAGTTGGCAAACTCTGCTCGTAAGGAAGCTGGGCTTTCTGAGCTGACTCATAACTC
>CAZGCV010000010.1:6547-25862 GCA_964524735.1 uncultured Candidatus Saccharibacteria bacterium
TAACTCTTTGTTGGCTCAGGCAGCGCAGAGCAAGGCGAACGACATGCTTGCTAAACAATATTTCGCACATAATACTCCAAGCGGAGAAACTCCTTGGACTTTCATTAAAGCTGCTGGTTACAGTTATGTAACTGCTGGTGAAAATTTGGCAATTGATTTCACTGAAGCTGAAAGCATTCAAAGTGCTTGGATGAATAGCCCTGGTCATAGAGCAAATATCATGAACAAGAGCTTTCAAGAAATTGGAATTGGAATTGCCAAAGGTATGTACAACGGACATCAAACTACAATCGTAGTTCAAATGTTTGGCACACCGATTGCGCAGAAAGTAGAATTGCCCGCAACTCCAACTCCTGTTGCTCAGCCAGTTGCTTCAGCTCCAGCGCAAGGTCAGGCTGCACAGCAAGCTCCGGTAGTAACTCCGGTATCTCAGCAGTTTGTTGCTGAATCATCAGCACAAACTCAGCCAGTTGCTGTTCAAGAAACTAAAGTTGTTGTAGAAAATAATCAGTTGGTAGAAGTACCAATTGGCAAGCAGGGGTTAGAAATTAAATCTACTGAAACTGCTCTGCAGGGGAATCAGTTATACTTAACGGTTACTGCTTCTGGTGAAGCTACAAAACTACTAGCTACTTATGGAGGTAATAGTGTAATGCTAGACCCAGCAGAAAATAATCAGTGGTATGGTTACATTCCATTGGCTAATTTAAATTCACATAGTAACTTAATTGTTTACGCTTATGATATTGATGGGAACTTAACTCATGCACCGGTTGGTCAGTTCTCTCAAGGATTGAATCCGGCAAATAATTATGGTGCTGTAGAAGGTGCTTCAGTTTCTTTATTCGGTAAAGTAGTGAATGCAAAAGTTTGGGAAGAAAAAGTTTTGTTAATAGTGCTTGCTGGAATCATTGCTTGTCTAATTTTGGCAATTGCAATTAAGCGCCATGTACAGCATGTGAGTTTGGTAGCTAATGCATCATTCGTAGCGATGCTCGCGGCATTCATGCTTCTGGTTTAACTTAAAATTTTGACAACAAAAACCGCTCTCTAATGGAGCGGTTTTTATAAATAATAAAAACACGCCTTTCGGCGCGTTAAGTATTTTCGTGGTGGACCCTACCGGGCTCGAACCGGTCACCCCCGCCTTGCAAAGGCGGTGCTCTACCAAATGAGCTAAGGGCCCTCATTCACGCGGGCTGTTCACTAAAAGCGTTCAGGCCTCACGTTTCAGTATTATATACTAAACTTCAGAGATTTTAAAGTCTGGCTATTTAAATTCCAGGAGTGGTGGTTGCTGAACCAAAGTCCAGGAATCCGCCCATCCAAGCTAGTGCCAGGGCAATGAAAATCAACCCAACAATCTTCCACCATGTGTAAGTTCCAGATAAAGGAGCTGCTAAATACTTCTCGGCAAAATCAATTTTACCGGTTTGTTGAGTGATCCAGAATGAGTATTTCATTATAGCTACACCCAGTACAATGACCAATGGTCCAAGGAAGTATCTCATGGTTTTATTTTAGAAGATTTTTAGTGGTGGGCGATTCAGGAATCGAACCTGAGACCTCGTCATTATCAGTGACGCGCTCTAACCATCTGAGCTAATCGCCCAAATTTGAAAAGTTCAGAATTTGGAACTAACTTTGAGTATTGTACCAGATATCACGGATTTTGACAATAGCCTCTATATATAGTACTCTTTAAGAGTAAAACAAACCGATTTGAAATAAAAATAAATGTTTTTTGGACAAAAAAAATCCGTTCTCGGAGTTGATATTGGGTCATCGTCTATTAAAATTGTTCAAATAGATTCCACTGGTAATCCGCGCCTTGAAACTTATGGCATGGTGGATATTGCCGAGCCAATTACCTCTCAAACTACAGATGAAAAAGTTCATCAGATTGCTGAACTCCTTAAAAATTTAATAGACAAGGCCAAAGTTACTACCAAGGACTGTATTATGTCTCTGCCTAATTCAGCGGTATTTACTTCTGTTATAGATATGCCGAAAATGGGTGATAAAGAAATGGAATCAGCTATGCAGTTTGAGGCTAAGAAATACGTTCCGCTGCCTTTCTCGGAAGTTACTCTTTCTTGGACTATTATTTCTGAAAATGATGACGGTGCAAGTAACAGAGTTTTGTTGATTGCTGTTCCAAAGCAAATTCGAGACATCTATATTAAACTTTTTCAGCTTGCGGGATTGAATTTAGAAATTATAGAAATTGAAGCTTTGGCTTTAATTCGCGCGCTAGTTGTGGATAGCAAAAAAAATGATGTTATAATAGACATAGGAGCAAAAGTTACTGGATTAAACTTTGTTCGACATGGTAGTTTGCAACTCACTCGTAATCTAAGCATTGGCGGTGACACAATTACCGACCGTATTGCTCAAGAATTGAATTTGAGTACAGATAGAGCAGAGCAATTCAAAAGAGATTTTGGATTGCATGGTACAGATTTTCTTCCAGAAGCTGTAAAGCCGGTTCTTAACACTATAAAAACCGAAGTAAGTCAGATTATGGGAATCTATAAAGCTCATAATGTAGTTGCAGATCGTGTGGTGTTAGTTGGCGGTGGTTCTCAGTTGCCTGGTATAGCAGAGTATTTCACTGCTGAGCTAGGAGTGCCGACTGTGCTGGGAGACTCACTTGCCCGCGTTACCTACCCGGAACAGGTTAGATCAATTTTAACCAGATATTCGCTGCATTTAACCATAGCTATAGGCTTAGCTATTAGGCAGGAAAACTAGAAATCAAACAAACCAAAACAAACTAAATGCCAGATATTAATTTATTACAAACAGAAAGCCGTGATATAGGCGCTCAAGCAAGTAACATTGTTCGGGTTTTTGCCCGTATTTTTGCATTATTGGTTTTTCTAGCTTTCATTGCTTACGGCGTGCTTTTTGTTTTCGGCTGGACAACCCAAGGAAGTATTGAAGATACAAATGTGGCTATTCAGACCAAGCAGGCGGAAGCTATGGCAAATAAAGACCGTAATGAGCTTATCACCAGACAGGCTCAGCTTACTGAATTGGAAACTTTGGTAAACAATCATATGTACTGGTCTTATTTAATGCCAGAACTTGCCCGAGTTACTCTTAAATCAGCTCGTTATACTACTATAGAAGCAAAAGATACTGGCAAGCTTAATTTAACTGTGAACCTACCAACTTATGATGATGTTGAAAAGTATCTTCAGATTTTCGATTTACCTGAATATAATCAGCAATTTAGCAATGTTCGCGTTGTTAATATTACTAAAACTCAAAGTGAATCAGATATTCAAATTGAGCTGAATATACAGCTGACTTTTAACCCGCAATTTATTAAAGGACGACTTTAAATATGGCAATCAATCCTCCAGAAATGAAGAATAGTTTCCAGCGTAGAGATTTTGGTAATCCTGCGGTGCAAATTGTTTTAACTTTGATTATTTTAGTTTTGTTCTCATGGTTCATTTTGATACCAAAGTATAATCAAGTTGTAGAACGCCGTGCCCAGTTAGCTGCTGCCAAACAGCAACTAATAAAAATAGAGGAAGATCAGCGTGAATTAAATCGTTTGGTTCAGGAATTGCGGTCTTCTCCAGATGAAATTGAAAAAATAGATGAAGCGTTGCCTTTAACTGGTCGCGCTAGCCGTGCGTATGTAATGTTAGATAGTTTAGTTCGTTCTTCAGCGATGAGTCTGTCTTTGTTGAGCGCAGATGATACAACAGATTTGATTAGCGCCGGTGATAAAGCTGTGTTGGCTGATCCGTATAAACCTGGCCGCACTTTACATACTTTGACTATTTCTGCTGCAGTAACTGGAACAATGGAACAGTTCCGTAATTTGCTTCAGTTAATTGAAACTAGTAGTAGGGTATTGGATGTGGAATCAGTAGATATTATGGGCGGTGAATCTGAAACTAAGTTTCGTATTACTGTAAAAGCTTATTCTTACGAGAATACAGCTCAGTAAAAAGGATTAAATTATGAATGGAAAACAAGGAATCATTATATTTATTATAGTAGCTGCTTTGGCTGCAGCAGGGGTCTTTGCATACATGAGTTTCAGTGCTGATTCTTCTGTTCCAGCAGATACAACTCAGTCCGCAACAAATCAGATACTGCCGAATGGAACCAAATTAGACTTTGGTACAATAAATAAATTTAACGAAACTGGCAGAGAATTTTCATATCCGAGAGTTACTCCTTCAGATGCTGGTCAGACTTTGAACGAAATCGTTAAAAAATAGCTTTTTTAAATTAATATGGCTGATAAGAATGTAACCAAAACTGATACTTCTGATTTTGCTAATTTTTTGCTTGAACACGGATTCATCACAGAAGCAAAGCATGAAGTATTATCACAGAAGCTGGGTGCAAAATTTGGCGGTAAAGGCGAGAAAGCCACTCCTCAGGATGTTGCCGACATGGTATTGGACCAACAGATTCTGGAAGAGGAAGATGTCGCTAAAGCCAGAGCGGCTTTTTTAAACTTGCCTTATATCGATCTTCGAGAAGTTAATATTTCACAAACAGTTCTTCAGGTGATTCCTGAAGAGTCACGTTTATTTTATAAAATGATTCCTTTTGAGCTCGAAGGGAATAATCTAAAAGTTGCTTTAGAAGACCCAAGCAATATTCAAGCCCTTGAAGCTTTGGAGTTTTTAGGTCAAAAAGCAAATTATCAGGTGCATATTTATTTAGGATCGCACTCTTCTATTGCACCTTCAATCAAAGGTTCAAAAAATCTTTCCGTTGTTGTTGGTGAAGCTTTAGATGATATAAAGAAGACCGAAGAAATTGAAAGCGGTATTGGAGATATTGAAATTCAAGCTAAAAAAACCGCTCCAGTACCTAAGGAAGACGCTCCGATTATTAAAATCGTTGATGTTATACTTTCAAATGCAATTGATGCTAGCGCTTCCGATATTCATATTGAGCCTTCTGAAACTGATGTTCGTGTGCGATATCGTGTAGATGGTATTTTACACACTAGTTTGCGTTTACCTAGAAACGTTTTATCTGCAATCGTTTCCCGCATTAAAATTCTGTCTAATTTAAAAATCGAAGAACAGCGTTTGCCGCAAGATGGACGTTTTCATTTTGAAGTCGGTAAAGAATCTGTTGATTTGCGTGTGTCAACTTTGCCGTTAATGTATGGTGAAAAAATTGTTATGCGTATTTTGGATAAAACCACTTCTGTGCCGACTTTGGAACAGCTTGGTATTCGTGGTTTGGGTTTGCAATGGGTGCAGGAAAATATTAAGAAAACGCATGGTGTTTTTCTTATCACAGGTCCGACTGGTTCAGGTAAATCTACTACTTTATATTCCATTCTTTCACTTCGAAATACAAATGATGTGAATATTGTAACTTTGGAAGATCCTGTTGAATACTTTATTCAAGGTGTAAACCAAAGCCAGATTAACCCTGATATTGGACTTACTTTTGCTTCTGGGTTGCGCAGTATTTTGCGTCAGGATCCTAATATTGTAATGGTGGGGGAAATTCGTGATGAAGAAACCGCGGAATTAGCTGTGCATGCGGCTTTGACTGGTCACTTGGTGTTTTCAACTCTTCACACTAATAACGCTCCAGGTGCAATTCCTCGTTTAAGTAATATGGGAATTGAACAGTTCTTGCTCTCTGCTTCCGTAAACTTAATCATGGCACAGCGCTTGATTAGAAAGCTGTGTGAAAATTGTAAAAAGCCATCTAAACTAAACGCAATTGAACAAAAAGCAGTAGATGAAGCTATGGTTAATATCCCAAAAGAATATTTGGGGAAAATAGATTTAAAGAAATATACTGTTTACGAAGCAGTTGGTTGTAAAGAATGTGGTGACATTGGCTATAAGGGCCGTATGGGAATTTTTGAGGTCCTGCCAATGCTCGATGAATTGCAAGAGGTGTTGTTCAGTAAGCAGCCTTTACATAAGATTTATGAAGCTGCTGCAAAAATTGGTTTTATTACTATGCAGCAGGACGGTATTTTAAAAGTTATTGCTGGAGAAACTACTATGGATGAAATTATTCGCGTAACAACTGAGTAATATGGACTATATATCTAAACATCATCATACTATTAGAAACCAACCTTTTGCTGGTTTGTACGGTACAACAGTTATATTGGCTGAACCTGAAAGCGAAGCAAGAGCTTTTTACAGCAAGCAGCTTTCTGATTTAGATATGCGCGTAATGGCTTATGATGGTTTGCCGGCTTTAGGTAATCATATGCAGTCCGTAACTGATGAAAATTCCCCAGATGTTATAATTGTGAACCCTTCTTCAGATATCGATGCCAGCATTAATTTTTTGAAAGCGTTTCGCAGACAATTTCCTGATTTACCAGTCATTACTATGTCATTGACTATGCCAGATGACACAATAGATGCTATTATGAGTACAGGAGTTTCTCTGCATATTAACCGCGGATTAACCAGACCGAGAGATTTGCTACTTGCTTTAGAGCAGGTACTATCTATGAAATAGTTTGAAATAAACACCATAAAACAAAAGTATGTATAAAGCCAGTGAATTAGAACTAAATAAACTTCTTGCCATTACTTTGGAAAGAAATGCTAGCGACCTTCATCTTGTAGTAGGAGAGCCGCCGATTTTGCGTATAGATAGTGCTGTGACTCGTTTGGAAGATTATCAGGTACTGAGCGCAGATGCTGTTTCCGATTTGGTTTCTGTGATGCTCTCTCCTGTTCAAAAAGAAAATTTGAAGAATAACTGGCATTTGGATTTTTCTTATTCATATAAAGACAATGCTCGTTTCCGTGTTAATGTGTACCAGGCTCAAGGTGTTTGGAATATTGCTTTTCGTTTAATTCCAACTCAAATCAAAACTTTAGAAGAGCTGAATTTACCTCCAATGCTTAAACAGCTTACTCAAAACAAGCAAGGTTTGGTCTTGGTTGTAGGTCCTACTGGTCATGGTAAATCTACTGCATTGGCTTCTATGATCAACGAGATTAACTTAACAAGAGCTGAACATATTTTAACAATTGAAGATCCAGTAGAATTTTTGTTCCAGCATAAGCAGTCGTTTATTTCTCAACGCGAGGTTGGGCAAGATACTCCGAGTTTTGAAATGGCTTTAAAAGCAGCGTTACGTGAAGATATTAACGTTGTATTGGTTGGTGAAATGCGAGACTTAGAATCTATTTCTGCTACTTTGACTTTGGCTGAAACTGGTCACTTGATTTTTGCTACCATGCACACCAATGATGCCGCTCAGAGCGTTGACCGTATTGTAGATGTATTTCCTGGAGACCAGCAGGGTCAAATACGCGCACAATTAGCCAACACTTTGTTAGGGGTAGTGAGTTTGCGTCTTCTTCCTAAGGTTGGCGGCGGCAGAATTCCTGCTTACGAAATTATGCTTGTGAACCACGCTATTCGAAACGTAATACGTGACAACAAAGTTTTTGAAATTAATAATATCATTCACACCAGCATGGAAGCAGGTATGGTGCCGTTAGATAAAAGTTTAGCCGGCCTTGTAAAACAGGGCTTGGTTGATTTAGAAGTGGCTCAGAATTACGTTTTAGATAGAGAGTACTTCACTTCTTTGCTCGGGTCTTAATTAGTTTTTAGAATATAAATTACTCATGAAATTTGTTTATCAAGCCAGAACTAAATCCGGAGATTTAAAAAAAGGATTGGTGACTGCCGCAAGTCAGTCAAAAGCTGAGCAGTTGTTGTCTGACAACGGCTTGATTATTATCAGCCTTAAGCAGGAAACTGAGAGTATTTTAAATAAGCTGGACTTTTTTAGTAACCGAATTAGCTATAAAGATTTAGTACTTTTTTCTCGTCAATTTTCTACTTTGGTCGCGGCTCGTGTGCCTATTGTTCAGGCGTTGCGTATTTTGGAAAGCCAAGTTTCAAATAAAGGCTTAATTAAAGTAACACGTAGTTTGGTACAATCTGTTGAAGGTGGGGAAAGTCTATCTTTGGCTCTCTCGAAGCATCCAAAAGTTTTTGGAAATATTTATATTAGCTTGGTTAAGTCTGGTGAAGCTTCTGGACA
Source organism: uncultured Candidatus Saccharibacteria bacterium (assembly GCA_964524735.1). GTDB lineage: Bacteria > Patescibacteriota > Doudnabacteria > UBA920 > UBA920 > UBA920. The sequence continues at coordinate 14,586 of CAZGCV010000010.1, forward strand.
GGTTGCAGAATCACTTTCTTACTTGGCGGATCAGTTGGAAAAAGATTATGACCTTCGCTCTCGTGTTAAAAGCGCTATGACCTATCCTGCATTCGTGCTTTCTGCTTTAGTCGTTGTTGGTGTGTTGATGTTTAAATTTGTTTTACCAAATTTGGTATCTGTGTTGAAAGAGCAGGGTGGAGATTTGCCGCTAGTTTCTGAAATCTTGATTAGGTTCACTGATTTCTTTGAAGTATATTGGTGGATTGTTTTGCTTGGAATGGCATTTTTGGCTTTTGGTATCCGTATGTATGTACAAACAATTGGTGGAAGATACTTTTGGGACGCATTAAAAATGAGACTACCTATTATTGGACAGTTGTTAGAAAAAATTTACCTGGCTCGTTTTGCTAGAAATATGTCTACTTTGGTCGCTGGTGGTATTCCGATAATTCAAGCGTTGAGGATTATTTCTGACATTATTAATAATGTTATTTATAGAGACATTCTTTTAGAAGCAGCGCAACAAGTAACTAATGGTAAATCTGTTAGTGATGCCTTGGCTCACCATAAGGAATTTCCACCTTTGGTCACTCAAATGGTTAAGGTTGGAGAGCAGACTGCTCAATTAGATACAATCCTTATGAAAATGGCAATTTTTTACGAAAAGGAAGTAGATGCTAAGGTTTCTACACTTTCTAGTTTACTTGAACCAATTATTATGTTGATTTTAGGTCTTGGTGTAGGTGTTTTGGTTGCTGGTGTGCTTTTGCCGATTTATAACCTTGCTAGCGCGGTATAATCCCGAATCTTTTATAAAATTTTCATCTGTTGATAAATAAGCTTGAAAAAGGTTTGCCTATGGTATAATTAAGGCAGACCTTTAATAATAGATGAGCAGCTTAACCGCAGCTTATTCTTATCCCAAAAAGAGATCGGGGGTGAATAAATTGAAACAAAATCAGAAAGGTTTTACATTGATTGAACTTTTGGTAGTTATTGCTATCATTGGTTTGCTTGCATCGGTGGTACTCTTGGCGCTGAACTCTGCTCGTCAGAAATCACGTGACGCCAAGCGTCTCGCTGACGTTCGTCAGATCGCTAGTGCGTTGGAATTGTACTTCGATACTAACGGTGGTTATCCAACAACTGCATCTGGTGGTTTAGGTGCTCTTGTTCCTAATTACTTAGGACAATTACCTACATTCCCAGGTCCAAGCGATGGTTGTACTACAGCTTCGTATGCTTATACAGCAGGTACATCATCATCTTCATATCACTTGTTATTCTGTTTGTCAGCTCCAACTGGTGGTATTACACCAGCTGGAACTCATACGTTATCTCAAGCTGGTATTCAGTAAAACTATATTTAAAACCCTCTTCGGAGGGTTTTATTTTTGCCTCGAAACATTTATACTGAAAAGTATGATATCAAAAATTTTACAATCAATTCGTATACCTTATAGAGAGGATTCTTTATTCGGCATAATACTTATTAGTTTATTTATAGTCCCGTTATTTTTTTTGCCAGTAGTTGAGGATTTATTTGAAACTCCTAGATTCGCATTGTCTATGCTTTTTGTCGGACTAGCTTTAGTTATCTTTTTCTTTCGTAAAACTATAGAATGGCGTTTCTCTAAAGTTTTAGCCGGATCATTACTAGCCTTTTTATTTATTAGCTTTATATCTGCAATATTTGGAGTTGATTTCAACAACTCTATATTCGGAATTTATGGTAGATACGCCAATTCATTGGTGTTTTTAGTTTTGTGGACAGCTCTGATATTCTTGATTGGATTGCAAAACTCTCGTGACAAAATTTTAGTGTTCATGAAAATGTTTTTGTTCAGCGGGTTTATGGTTGGTTTATTGGGTATATTGCACTCTTACGAAATTTTCTTCTACTTTGGGGTTGAAAACACACAGCGTACAATTATTCCAAGCTTTATTGGTAATCAGAATTTTGCAGCTATGTTTTTAATCGGGGTTATTCCATTTCTTTTACCAGTTTTAAAGGATACTAAAACCTTAATATGGAAAACCATTTATAGTTTGTTTGGTGTAATATCAATTTGGGCATTGATGGTATTTGCTAGCCGAGGTGCAATATTGGCTTTTGCTGTTGCTATGACTATAGGTCTAGTTATTATTCTTTTCAGAAAGATTGAGTGGAAGTATCGTTTGGTCGTTTCGGCAATGTTAGTTGCAGGCGTCTTTTTTGCAATTTTTTTCTACTCAACAACTAGGTTAGAAGAAACTACTGATTCTTTGGATGTCTCAAATAATGTGAGTGCACAAACTAGAGTAACAGTTTGGGGTGAATCTACAGATTTGATTTTACAGAATCCAATATTAGGAATGGGATTGGGTAACTTTTATATAGGATTTCGCAGTCTTGGAAATATAAGCTTGCCGGGAAGCGAGCGTTTTGATGATGCTCATAATTTGTATTTGCATAACGCTGTTAGTAGTGGAGTTCCTGCGGCAATAATATTTTTGTTCATTGTAATTATGCCTTTATATGTCTCAATGAGAAATTATTTCCGTGAAGGATCATTAATCAGTTGGGCGATATCCATCGGTTTAATAGCATTGCTTGTCAGCTTTTGTTTTAGTCCTGTAAATATTTCTTTGTGGTTTCTTTTGGCATTTTTGATTTCAGCATCGCAATTTGTTGTTGATCCAAAGACTTTTGATGTAAATACTTTACGTTCTTATAAAAAAATAATTGCAATCATTCTCGGCGTTCTATTAATAGTGTTAAGTTTGTTATTTATGACTTCCGAAATTTTGACGCTTAAAACTAAACAGGCTTATCGAAAAGCAGAGTTTCAGAAAGCTTACTCATTAGGTAAGATTTCTATTTTAACAAACCCAATTAATAGCATTGCTCGTTTGTATGCAACTGCAAGCATGATCAAGCTCGGCTACAACCCAGAAGATATACGCTCAGCAATTAATAAATTTGAAAATCTGCACGAAAATTCCTCTGGTACTCAAAAGTATGCTGCTGATTTGTACTTCATGCTCTATAAAAAAACAAATGACAGTAAAGACTTGCAAGCTAGTTTTGGGCATATGGAAAAAGAGCGCTCTCTTGAACCAAATTTTGCTCCAGTTTTGGTTGGCGAATCTTACCTCTACTATAAAGCTGGTGAAATAGATAAAGCCAAGGAGCTTTTGAATAACGCCGTAACTTTAGAATCGCAGGGTCGTTATTATTTTGCTTGGTTACTTTTAGCTCAAATATATTTAGAAGAGAAAAATTATACTCAAATGATTCATGCTCTTAGACAAGTGAAAGAGTTAAGAGATCCTAATTCTATTGAAACCGGTATTATTCTAGATAATCTGATTAATAGTTATGAAAAAGGTGAGTTTAATTTAGAAAAATTACCTATTGCTTTCCCAGAGATTGATGTATAGTAATGAAAAGTCTGTTCTTTATTTGTAGTAACATTGATGAAACTTTCTGTAATAATTATCAGCTGGAATACTAAGGCATTGCTTTATGAATGTCTTGAATCTTTGTATGCAGATTTGGAAAATAGCGGGCTAATAAATAATAGCGAGGTTTTCGTAGTTGATAATAATTCAGCGGATGGCTCATCAGAAATGGTTGCAAATAGCTTTTCTCGGGTTAAGTTAATAGCGAATCAAGATAATAAAGGATTTGGCAGGGCTAATAATCAAGCTTTGAAAATGGCTATCGGCGAATTTGTATTGTTGCTTAACCCTGATGCGAAGGTTTTGCCTGGGGCAATTGCTGAGTTGTTGAGCTTTGCAGAACAAAATCATAAGGCAGGTATTGTAGCTCCGCAGCTTTTAAATACTGATGGTACTATCCAGCGTTCTTGCAGAGCTTTTCCTAGTATTTCAGGAATGTTTTACGAGCTTTCCGGATTAAGTCGGTTATTTCCTAAAGTGTCCGCTTTTCGAAAATATAAAATGCTGGACTTTGATCATAAGCATTTAGATCAGGTTGATCAGCCAGAAGGTGCGTGTCTTTTAATAAGAAAGTCAGTGTTGGATCAGGTTGGTATTTTTGATGAAAAGTTTTTTATGCTTTTTGAAGAAGTGGATCTCTGTTTGAGAATTAAAAAAGCTGGTTGGCAGATCTGGTTTAATCCATCATCTAAAGTCATTCATCATTACGGTCAATCTATCAAGCAGGTAAAAGCCAAAATGATTATTTCATCGCATAATGGAATGTTTTATTTTTGGTCGAAGCATAATTCACAGTGGTATCATAAGATAGTCAAACCCTTTTTGTGGGTGTTTTTGAGAGCTTTGGCTTTATTTAGGATCCTTGTCTTATAATTGCTATGAAATCTCAATCTTCTAAAGCATTATTAATATTCTTGCCGGTTGTAAGTCTGTGGTATATTGGTTTGTTTTTAACTGTGTTTTTATGGTATCCAGCTGGTTTGGATATTGCTAAGTGGCAAGAGCATGTTATTCACTTTTCAATAGTTTATTTGGTTTGGTTGATTGTATTCTACGCGTACTCTTTATTTAATTTACATATTTTAAATTCTTTAAAAGATTTATTCAGTAGATTATTCGGAGCAATTATTATTTGTACTTTTCTGGCTGTAATGTATTTTTACTTTCAGCCTGACTTATTACTTACTCCTCGTAGATTTTTGTTAGTGCATGTGCTATTTTCTAGCATCGGTATATTTTTATGGTATTGGATTTTATCTAAGTTATCGCCTCGTTTATGGCAAAGCTCAGTATTTTCACATACCTCTATGCCAGAAGAACTGAATTTAGAATATTTGCTATCTAAATATGGAACATCGGGATTAATTTATAATGGCGTGGTTAGTGAATCAGCCATTAGAAATTTACCTAATGAAAAAGTATTGGTTGTATTGCCGCCTAGACAAACAATTACTCTTGAGATAGAGCAAGAACTCTTTGCTTTGCGTCGGTTAAATATTAGATTTGTTGAATATCATGATTTCCACGAGCGATTAACACGTACTGTGCATCTTTCCGTTCTGACGGATTTATGGTTTTTGCATTCAGTTGATTACGGTAAGCATGCTTTGTTCGATTTTGCGAAAAGAATTTTTGATATTTTTGCAGGTATTGCCGCTGGGGCTGTTTTCCTGATCACTTTTCCTATCATTTTTGTCCTGATCAAATCAACTTCTAAAGGCCCTGCTTTCTTTTCTCAATTAAGGGTAGGGCAAGATGGTAAAAGCTTTTTATTGTATAAGTACCGGACTATGACGACAGATTCATCTAGTGATACTTGGGCTCACTCTGGACAAAAAGTTACTTGGATTGGAAGATTTCTCCGAGCATCTCGCTTAGATGAGCTGCCACAAGCTTTTAATATTATTAAAGGGGATATGAGTATTGTTGGGCCGCGTCCTGAGCAGGTGAATATTGTAGAGCAGCTTCGTGAGCAAATTCCTTATTATGACGAACGTCATATAGTTAAGCCTGGTTTAACAGGCTGGGCTCAGCTTCATGTTTATGCCAGTACAGTGGAAGAAACGAAGCGAAAGCTCCAATATGACTTGTATTATGTAAAACACAGGAACATATTCTTTGATTTAGAAATCATTATAAAAACAGTATATAACACAATTACTATGGCCGGCCGCTAAGTCGGCTTTTTTATTGTTTGCCTCTCAAATGTTATAATATATTTATGATACAATCACGATGGTCACAAAATATTCTAATAGGTGTTCTGTTTCTGATTATAGCTTTGTTAGTTTGGTGGGGATGGAGTAATGGTGTGAGAAGTTCTCAAAGCAAGCGTATAGTTCGAGATGCTCAGGCAATGGTCGAAGGCTTTAAGGAGTTTTACAAAGACCAGAACCGGTACCCAGCTACAATTGAATTTAAAGACACTAACTTGATGCGTCCTTATATCACTAACTTTCCAGCTCAGGAATTTGTAACTGCAAATTGCCAGGAGACTTTTGATTATTTTAATCCTAACTCACAAACATACGAATTGCGTTTTTGTTTGCCTAAAGCAGTCGGAGGATTTCAAGCTGGATGGAATACTTTGAAACCATGACCATTTTTTCGCTAATAGCTGAATCAACTGCTCTGGCAGTGTCGTTAGCGTTTATTTTCGGCACAGTCATAGGCAGTTTTTTAAATGTTCTAATTTGGCGTTTACCTCGCGATGAGAAAGTGCAAGGGCGTTCTCATTGTCCGCATTGTGAACATGTTTTGGCTTGGTATGATCTAATTCCCGTTGCAAGCTTTCTGTCTATGCGCGGTCGTTGTAGGTATTGCAAAAAAGCAATCTCGTTTCGTTATCCCGCAATAGAGATTATCACAGGCCTATTATTTGCTATAGCAATTTGGCTATTTCCTCCTGTTGGGTTAGTGAGTTGGCTGGTATTATTGAAAATAATATTTGTGATTGCTGTTTGTATTGTGGTGTTTATGGTTGATTTGGAACATTATCTTATTTTGGATAAAGTTATTTTTCCTTCAATCGCAATTTTACTTGGATTTTTAATCGCCATAGACTTGGCAGGTGGAACTACTCATAATCTTGTGCATGGTGTTGCTGCTGCTCTTGTTGGATTTTTGCCATTCTGGGCTATGTGGAAGTTTTCTGATGGTAAATGGATGGGTTTTGGTGATGTTAAGTTTATGGTTTTAATGGGTTTGGCATTAGGAATCCCTGGTATCATTGTTGCTTTATTAATTGCATTCATTTTTGGTGCCATAATCGGAATAAGTTTAATACTGCTTGGCAAAAAGAATATGAGTAGTAAATTACCATTTGGTACTTTTCTGACTGTTTCTACGGTAGTCGCAATTTTGTATGGTGCTCAGCTTTGGGGGCTGTATTGGAATCTTTTTGTGGTATAATATTAGTAAGCATTTAAGCTTAAAAATGAAACAAAAACAGAACAATCTGAATCATTCTAATAATCGTCAAGGTGGTTTCACCGTGATCGAGCTTTTGGTAGTGCTTTCTATTATGGTTGTAATCGCAACTGTAGTTATTATAGATTTTAACCGACAACGCAACTCTCGCAGTATAGTTTTGGCTAAGAATGAAACTGTTACAAATATGAGAAAAATTCAGGGGTATATGCTTTCTTCCAGAAATTTACCTTCTGGAGAAGCAGCTAAATTTTATATAGCTGAATTTAATATGAATGGTGGAAGTACAGTCGGTCAGTTTAATGTTCATGCCGTTGACAATGATTTTGTCTTGCATCGAAATCTTGAAACAATTAAGTTACCATCAGGGGTAAGATATAAAAATTTTAAAATAGATCCAACGAGCAAAGGCGACCCTGTTGCTTATCAGTGTTTGCAGATTATTTTCAGTTCTCCATTTGGGAAAATGTATGTTAATGGCTCAGCTAACTGCAACAATAACATAGAACAAACATTAATGGATCCTGTGGCTCTATCCACACTAGCTCAAAGAAGAGCTTATTTGGAATTAGATTCAGGTTTTGTTACTCAAAATACGCCGTATGTAGTTGTTAATCCTATAAGCGGGCAGATTTCAACAAACTAAATCAAATGCAAAATCAATCAGGACAAACTTTAATTGAAACTTTAGTAGCAGCATTTATTTTGATAATGGGAATTTCTGCTGCTTTAGGTTTAGCTACTTATTCTCTAGGTGCTACAACTTCTATTAAACAGGAAACTGTTGCTTTGGGCTTGGCTCGAGAAGGGGTGGAAGCAGTAAAAAATATTCGTGATACGAATTGGTTTAAAGATACTATTACATCCAACTGTTATGATTTTTTATCTGGAACTCAGACAGCATACTGTTATCGTAATTGGTTGAATCCAGGTGCTACAGGTCAAAATATTACTGCTCCAGGCGGAGTTCCTCGTAATGCTACATTGCGTTATGAGCATACAAATGCCAGTCCTTGGAGAATTGTAGCTACAAACACTGACTTTGGTTTGAATTTGGCAAATGTGTCTTCGCCAAGCGGATTTACTGGAACGTACTATAATAATGTGCCCGGACTAACTCCAGTAAATGGTAATTCAGGATTTGCTAGAGCTGTGATTTTAGAAGAAGATTCTTCATTTGCACCTTTTAATCAAACGACTGGAAGCCGTTTAAAGGTGACTGTAAAAGTTTGGTGGTCAGATAAAAATTGTCCTATGACAAATTCTATTCCAACTGGAAATCGTTGTGTTGTAACGTTGGCGACTTATCTGACTAACTGGAGGAATTTCTAATGTTGAAACGTTTAAATAATAATCAAAAAGGGTTTACTCTGGTTGAGGTAATAGTTTCTACTGCGATTTTTATCACTGTTGTTTCTGCAATGCTTTCCTTGTTTACTTACACACTGCGGATTAATCGTCGCGTGCAGGCACTTCGTGAAGTAGTGCAAACTTCCCGTTTGTTTACAGAAACTTTGACTCGTGAAATTCGTAATGGAAGAATCGATTACACTAGCTGGGCAACCGAGTGTAATGTTAGTAATTATTTAAGTAATACTAATCAAAGCTTGGGAGTAATTGCAAAAAATGGCGACAAGCTCTGTTTTTACATTGACCAAAGCTCTGGTCAATTTCTGATGCGCAAGCAAACAGCAACTTCAACTGATGTAAGTCCGGTTTTTGAATCTACTAGATTCGCTGTTATACCAGGCACGTTTCGTTTTCTGGTAAATCCGAAAGTTGATCCTAATCCTTCTAGTCCGCCGTATCCTGAGCAGCAGCCATTTGTAGTAATTTTGGCTCAGTTTCAACTAACTGGTATAGATAACACTCCTACGATAATGAATTATCAAACAACAATTTCAACAGATGTTTATGATATCTTCAACCAAAACTAAGGCTATGAAATTAAATCAAAATTCAGAATCAGGTGTATCTTTAATGCTTGCAGTTTTGGTTTTGGCAGCTATAACTGCTGTGGCATTTAGTTTGGCAACTATTGTATTTATTGAAATCCGTTCTGCTGGTGATGCCTCACGAACTGAGCCTGCTTTATACGCTACTTTTGGTGTTACTGAAGAAGCATTGTTTCAGTATAAGCGTTTTTATCAGCCTAGCGGACAGAATACTTTTGATGTAGCTACTTGTGAAGGACCTAAGGGTTCTGATCCGTGTTCTATTAATGGCGTGACTTTACAGTTGCCTGGAACACAGCCTTTGGCTTTTGATGATAGTCCTCGTGTTGAGTTTGTCCCTGCTGGCGGTTCAGTGACTTTGCCGTTATATATAGTGAATAATTTTAACCAGCAGTATGAAATGGTAAGAATTGAAGTGCTGCCTAATCAGCTGTCTGGGGAAATCGATTTTACTTTTCGAGTAACACAGGATAATGGTACCACAACAAATGTAGTAACAGATGATGTTGGTCCTGGAGAAGTGTATGAATTTCGAGGATTTACCCCAACCGGACAGTATGAATTAGTTTTGAATAATTACAACCAGACTCAAGATCTTTCCGTTGCTTTGGTGACTACTCGCGTTGGTAACGCTCAGCCAGACGGATTGCCATTTGTTGGTGAACAGGTGTTAAGAATCATTGCTGATTACATTGGTTTGACGAGAACCTATCAAGTAAGAATTCCAATTCCTTAAACGATTGAATTTAAAAAAACTCCGACTAAAATCGGAGTTTTTAATTTTTTATTGTTTCGGGATTTTTAGTACTTGACCGACTTGTAGAGTGAACGGAGCCTCAAGGCCATTTATAGTCGCAATAGGTGTCCAAGTTATATTATACTTTTGACCAATAGAGAATACGGTATCTCCTGATTTAACTACATGTTCTTGAAATAGTGATTCTGTAGTAACAGGAGAATCATTTACACCCAATACTTGTGGTTCCGGAGGCGTAACATTAGAAGACTTATTAATAACCATATAGCCAGCCCGTATAGCCAGCACTCCACTGATTACTAGAAAAATCATTGTTGCATATGGCAATATGCTGCCTCGGCCGGCACTGCGGCCAACGCCTAGTTGAAGTTTTGGGGAAAGTTTTACTTTGTGTTTCAGGTTACTCATAAAGTAGGTTTGATATAAGTATTTTATCATAATTTTATCAGCTACGTGCTATAGCGTGTGGATAATCAGATAGGTATAATATAGATATGGCAAAAGTAATTACAGAACAGCAAGCTGAAAAGCGAATATATAAGCTTCAGGAGCAAATTGAAGATTTGCGTTATCGATATCATGTTTTGGATGACCCAGAAGTTACAGATGAAATATATGATTCTTTAACTCGAGAACTTCGTGATTTAGAAGAGCAATTTCCAAAACTAAAAGATCCTAATTCTCCAACGAACAGAGTAGCTGGAAAAGCTTTGGATAAATTCCAAAAAGTTACGCATGCTGTTCGCATGCTGTCTTTGAATGACGTGTTTAGTCAAGATGAATTAGTAGCTTGGGAATTGCGAATTAAAAAATTATTGCCATCAAGCACACATTCGAAGGACGGGTTAGAATATTTTTGCGAACTTAAATTGGATGGCTTGGCAGTTTCTTTAATTTATGAAAATGGTTTATTTGTTCGTGGCGCAACTCGTGGAGATGGGAATGTAGGAGAAGATATTACTCTAAATTTAAGAACGATTAAATCCATCCCGTTAAAACTTCGTGGTAAACAAGTCCCAAAATTTTTGGAAGTGCGCGGTGAAACGGTAATGCGCAAATCTACTTTAGATCAGCTAAACAAAAAACAGCAATCAGAAGGAAAGCCTTTATATGCTAATACAAGAAACGTAGCAGCAGGCAGTCTGAGGCAGTTAGATCCAGCTTTAGCAGCAAGTAGAAAGTTAGAATTTTTTGCTTGGGATATTGCTCAGTATGATGCTGGTTTAAAAAATGATCCCACTAATTTCGCTAAACATAGCGAAGAGCATGAGCTGTTACGAAAGTTTGGGTTTAAGTTAGATTCCCATGATAAAGTTTGTAAAAATTTAGATGAAGTAAAGGTATATATAGAGAAGTTAGGTAAACTGAGAGACGGGCTTCCATTTGGTACAGATGGTGTAGTGATTTCTGTGAATGATTTGGAATATCACGAACGTTTGGGTGTAGTAGGAAAAGCTCCTCGTTATATGGCGGCCTATAAGTATCCGGCTGAGCGTGCGACAACTCGGGTTTTAGATATAAAAGTGAATGTTGGTCGCACTGGTGTCTTAACCCCGTTTGCTGTTTTTGAACCAACTGTTGTAGCTGGTTCTACTATAAGCAAAGCGACTTTGCATAACATGGATCAAGTTGATCGCCTTGGTGTAAAGATTGGTGATACAGTAGTAATAGAAAAAGCTGGAGATGTAATTCCTGCACAACCGCAGGAAT
>CAZGCV010000011.1:0-3472 GCA_964524735.1 uncultured Candidatus Saccharibacteria bacterium
AAAGGCGAGACTGTGCATAGAGCAAAGAAGCTAAAAAAATCTCGAATTGGAACAACTTTAAAGTTTATCTTGGGACGAAAATAAAATTTACGTTTCCTTTAACACGAAACCTGGGCTTGCTGGGTTTTTCTTTTTGCCTTTAAACTTGGTATAATTTGTTTATGACAGACAAGCAATCAAAAATTGAACCGCGTTTGCTGAAAGGGTTTCGTGATTACGGACCGCTTGAACAGCTGGCTCGTCAGCAAATGTTTTTTAAGATCCAGAGCGTTTTTGAACGGTTTGGTTTTTTGCCGTTGTCTACTCCGGTCCTAGAATATTCAGAAATCTTAATGGGTAAGTATGGTGAAGATGAAAAGCTGGTTTATAAGTTTAAAGATAATGGCGATCGTGATGTAGCAATGCGTTATGATCTAACAGTTCCATTGGCTCGCTATGTAGCTCAGAATCAAGGCCAATTAACTTTTCCCTTTAAACGTTATCAAATTGCTCCAGTGTGGCGTGCAGATAATCCGCAAAAAGGAAGGCTACGCGAATTCTATCAGTGTGATGTAGATGCTGTTGGAACTGATTCTGTTTTGGCAGATGCAGAGGTGATTGCATGTTTGGCACAGGCTTTAGAATCTGTTGGTGTTGAGAATTACAGAGTGCGTTTGAATGACCGCAGTGTGTTTGCAGATTTTTCTCCTGCAACCATTCGCGCGATTGATAAAATAGATAAAATTGGTTTAGATGGAATTGTTGCAGAGATGCAGGCAAGCGGAGTTGATGAGAAAGAGATTTCAAAAGCAAAAGCTTTGGTTTCTGATAATAATTCAATGCCTAGTGGTACATCAGATTTAATTTCTTTAATTCAAAGTTTTGGTTTAAAAGGCAGAGTTGAGTTTGATCCTTCTATAGCGCGCGGTTTGGACTATTATACAGGGACTGTGTTCGAGATTTATCTTATAGATAAGCCTGAATTTGGAAGTGTTTGCAGTGGTGGTCGCTATGATGGTTTGGTGGATCAATTTTCTAATCAGAGTCTTCCGGCTGTGGGTGGTAGTATTGGGATAGACCGCTTGCTCCAAGCACTAGATGAAATAGGTGCTTTAAAAGCAGAGCAATCGATTCGTGCTTTGATTTTAAATCAAAACACTGCTTTGCAAAATGATTATTTGAAGTTAGCTGTAGAGCTTCGTGCTCAAGGTATTAATACAGAAATTTATTATTCTGATGCTAAGCTCGACAAGCAATTCAAATATGCAGAAAGCAAAGGTATTCCTTACGCAGTTATTATTGGTGATCAGGAAGCGAAAGATGGTAAAGCACAGTTAAAGAATTTACAGACTAGAGATCAGCAGGAAGTTGATCAAAAAGATTTGATCAAAATTTTATCATCAATTTAAATAGAATTTAAGCATAAGCAGATATTATGCCGGTATGATGCCGCGCTATATATCTGCTTTTTTAATTTGTTTTATTTTTGGAGTTGGTGCAGCATCTTTGTTTTTAATCTCATCGCGATGGGTTTTAATTGCGCTCTTTAGCGGAATGCTTTTGGCTTTGATTGGGATGCTGGCGAGTAGAGTGGTATCAATTTTCATTTTCTTTGGCATTTGCGGTTTAATATTTGGAGTTTGGTATGTAAATCTGTCTTTCGCTGAGAATCAATATTTGGATTTTTTAAATAATTCTATTAATACAGAGGCTGTGGTTGCTGCGGATCCAACGGTTTCTGGAAAAAGCCAACAGCTAAGTTTATTGCCCGATGGTTTTACGCAATACATTCGCGCTTCAATGTATACGCCTGTGACTGATGTTGCAAAAGGGGATCGTGTTTGGATTCGTGGTCAAATTGAAATGCCAGAAAATTTTAACGATTTCGACTACATTGGATATTTACAGCGATCGAATACATATGCGCTTTTAAAGAAATCTCGCGTAATTGTTTTAGAGAAAGGAGGATATAGCTGGCGAGACCCTTTAGTTGAGCTGCGTGAATTTGTAATTAAGCAAACAGAAGTGTATCCGCAAAGCGAAGGCAGTCTTGTTGCGGGAATGCTCATAGGGCAGAGACAGCAACCTTTACCAGAAGAAACAGCAAATGCTTTTAAAATTACCGGACTTACGCATATTGTGGCTGTATCAGGTTTTAATATGACGATTATTGCAACTGCATGTGCTGTGCTGGCTTGGTATATTGGTCGCCGTGCCGGAAATGTAATGACTATATTTATTATGTTTGGGTTCGTTGTTATTACAGGTGCTAGTGCAGCGGTTGTGCGTGCAGCAATTATGGCAGCAGTGATGGTATTCGCTCAGTTGCTTGGCAGACAATACAATAGTTTGTATTCCTTGTTGTTAGTAGCAAGTATTATGGTTCTGATGAATCCGAGAATTGTAATTTGGGATGTTGGTTTTCAGCTGAGTGTTGCGGCTACATATGGCGTACTCATTTCTTTTAAAATTAAAAACCCCGAATCATCTAATGGATTTTTTAGTGACCTCTTAAGGCCAACTTTTGGTGCGATTGTTATGACTGCTCCTATAATCGCATATCATTTTAAAACCTTCAGTGTTATTGCACCATTAGCGAATTTGCTGGTACTTCCTTTAGTTCCTTGGATAATGCTCGCAGGGGCACTTTCTCTTATCCCACTTTTTGGAAGTGCGTTTGTAATGCCAGCGCAATTTTTAGCGTCACTGGTTTTGCAAATCGCACAAAAACTATCAGTGCTTCCGTACGCAAGTATTAACTTAGAATTACCAGTTTGGGTATTGCTGGTTTATTATTTTTCAGTGTTCTTGTATGTATATTTTGCATCAAAAAAAGTGAAAAATCGCAGATTGCAAAAACCTAATGAAACTGCTAAAATACAAGCAATTATTACTTAAATCAATAGCAAAATGAAATCATGGCAACTAGCGTTGCTGGTTGGTGTAATAATTATTTTGGGTGTAGGTGCAATGATCTACTTCCGAAATAATTCAGAAACTAAACCAAGCAACGAAAATAATTCTCAAACACAACAAACTAATTCAACGGCACAAGACCGTAATGTAAATATGGAACTTATGAACGAATCAATTGATATTCAAAATAAAACAGTAACTTTAAATGTAGCAGGGTATGGCGACATAACTGTCCAGCTGTTCGATAAAGATGCTCCAAAAGCTGTAGAAAACTTTTTGCGTTTAACTCGCAGCGGTTACTACGATGGAATTACTTTCCACCGAATTGCTAAAGGATTCGTAATTCAGGGCGGTGATCCAACAGGTACAGGTAGCGGGGGAGAAAGTGCTTTCGGTGCGGACTTTGCAGATGAGCTTGATGCAAATTCTCCAAGTGGACAAGCCGGATATCAAAAAGGCGTGTTGGCAATGGCAAACCGTGGCCCAAACACTAACTCTAGTCAGTTTTTCATTATGTTAGATGATGCTCCTCAAATGCCTCACGCTTATACAATTTTTGGTAAAGTAATTGCTGGTC
>CAZGCV010000011.1:3482-4640 GCA_964524735.1 uncultured Candidatus Saccharibacteria bacterium
AGTAGATAAAATCGGTCAAGCTGCAATTACTCCAATGATGGGTCCAACAGATGGATCTCCAGTTGAAGCAATTACTATTACAAAAGCAACTATTAATTAAGCTTGTTGAATTAAATCTAAAAGTCTATGGAAACAATGGAAAAAACTCTCGTCTTGTTGAAGCCTGATGCCTTAGAGCGCGGCTTGGCAGGAGAAATCTTACAGCGTTTTGAACGCGTAGGATTGAAAATTGCGGCAATGAAAATGCTAGTGCCTACACATGATCATGCAAAAGGTCATTACACAGAAGATTTGGCAATTCGTCGCGGCGAACATGTGCGAAATCTTATGGTGGACATGTTAACATCTGGTCCGATTGTAGCAATCGTATTAGAAGGAATTGAAGCAGTTGAGCTGGTAAGAAAAATGATTGGTAGCACTGAGCCAAAATCTTCACCTCCAGGAACAATCCGCGGTGACTACGCTCATGTTTCTTTCAAGCATTTGGATCAAGACCCAAATATTAAAATGTACAATTTGATTCATGGTTCTGCTACTGTT
Source organism: uncultured Candidatus Saccharibacteria bacterium (assembly GCA_964524735.1). Taxonomy (GTDB): domain Bacteria; phylum Patescibacteriota; class Doudnabacteria; order UBA920; family UBA920; genus UBA920. Next base: position 4,023 of record CAZGCV010000011.1, read on the forward strand.
GATGAAGCAAAGCAGGAAATTTCTGTGTGGTTTAATGAAGATGAATTAATTGACCACGATCCAATGTATACAAAACATACTTTGAATAAAAGCTAAATTAAAAACCTCCGAAAGGAGGTTTTATTTTTTGCGGAAGAAAGTCGGTAGACCAGGAATTCTGGAAGAGATATCTTGCAGCTTAAGTTCGCGTACACGTTGAAATATTCCTTTGTCATTTTCAGCTATGTATTTGCGAATTAAAGCTCTTGCATGGCCAGTTTTCGCTGCTGCAAGCCAATCACGGGAAGGTGTGGCTGGCTTTTTAGATTTCAGAATTTCTACAATATCACCTTGATGTAATTCATCTGTAATTTTCCCCATTTTACCGTTGATTTTAGCCCCCATCATTTGGTATCCGAGATCTGAATGAACTGAAAAAGCAAAATCAATTACAGAAGCGCCTACGGGCAAGTCTTTCACATCACCTTTTGGTGTTAAAACGAAAATTCGGTCTTTGAAGAAATCAATTTTTAATCCTTCTAGAAACTCATCCGGATTGGCTTGCATTTCTTCTTGCCAAGCATGCAGTTCTTTAAACCAAGATGAGCCTCGTTCGATTTTGTCGCGCTTGCCCTGTTC
>CAZGCV010000011.1:4650-8898 GCA_964524735.1 uncultured Candidatus Saccharibacteria bacterium
AATGTGCGGCAATGCCGCGTTCAGCTGTTTCGTGCATTAAATCTGTGCGAATTTGTACTTCAAAGGGGCGGCCATCGGAATCGAATAGGGTAGTGTGAAGACTTTCGTACCCATTTGGTTTTGGGGTAGCAATGAAATCTTTTACACGCCCTGGCATTGGCTTAAAATGTTTGTGAATTATTCCAAGTGCAGCGTAACAATCAGCTGTTGATTTTGTAATAATGCGCAATGCAACTTTATCATAAATTTTGCTGATGTCATTGTCGTAACGTTCCAGTTTTTTAAATAAAGAATAAATACGTTTTGTGCGTCCAGTGATGTCTTGGAATTTTATACCTTCAAGTCTGAGAATCGAACCTAATTCTTTCTGCATTTCTTTGGTGCTGCGCTTGCGTTCGTCCAAACGTTCTTTTAACAGTTTTTCTGTTATCTCATAATTTTTTGGGTCTACAATTTGAAATGAAAGATCTTCCAGTTCATCTTTCCAGGCACCAATACCAAGACGTCCTGCAATAGGTGCATACATTTCTAGGGTTTCGCTAGCGATTTTATTTTGCTTTTCCGTTGAAAGCGCACTTATGGTGCGCATGTTGTGAAGTCTGTCAGCAAGTTTAATGAGCATTACGCGAATGTCTTTGCTTGTTGCCATAAACATTTTACGCAAGTTTTCTACATAGTATTCATCTTTGCTATTACGAAGTCGAACATGCCCAAGTTTTGTAACACCATCAACAAGGTTTGCTATTTCTTCACCAAACTCTTTTTCTAAAGTTTCATGGCTGGTGTTGGTGTCTTCAGTTATGTCATGGAGAATAGTTGCGGCAATGGTGGCTGAATCAGGGAAGATTTGTCCTAAAATAATAGCTGCAGATTTAGGGTGCTCTACAAAAGGTTCACCAGACTTGCGTTTCTGGTCTTTGTGCGCGGTTGCAGCAAAATTAAGCGCTTTTTGAATAAGCGCTTTTTCTTGAGGTTTAAATTTATGAGGAATAGACTTAAAGAAATCTGCCATATATTTAGTATAGCAAATGCTATAATGAGCTTATGCCAGAACTACCAGAAGTGCAGACCGTTGTGTCTGAATTGAATCAAAAATTGCGCGGTCGCAAGATAAAGCGCGTAGTTGTTAATATGGGAAAGATTATTAGCATTGGCCCGCAGACTGTTAGTAATATCCGCGACATTTCTCAAAAAACAGTTAACGAGTTTGTTAAGTTGTTGACTGGTCGTAAATTTGAAAGTGTTAGCCGACGCGGCAAGATGTTAATTTTCAATGTAGACGGTCCGTTGTCTTTGCTTTCGCATCTAAAAATGACAGGTCAATTTATTTTTGAAGATAAAGCACAAGCAAAAAAGACTGGTAGTCAGTATAGAATTTTGAATAAGCTGACAGCGCCTCTGGTGAAACTGCCAGCAAAACATACTCATGTTATTTTTTATTTTACTGATGGCGCAACTTTGTATTATAACGATCTTCGTCAGTTTGGATATTTGCGCATTGTAAAAGATGCAGACATAGATAGAGTAAAAGAGTTTAAAGAATACGGACCAGAGCCATTAGAAAAAGAATTTACTTTAGAAGTTTTTCGCGATGCATTAAAGAACAGAAAAAAGATTCCTATTAAGCTCGCTCTCATGGATACAAAAGTTGTCGTTGGGATAGGGAATATATATAGCGATGAAATTTTGTACCACGCCCGTGTGCGGCCTGACCGAAAAACTGAAACTCTAACCTCGCGCGAACTTAAAGCAGTTTATGAACAAATTAAGCCAGTTTTACAAACTGGTATTAAATACAAAGGTTCTAGCGTTGGCGATTTTATTCGTACAGACGGGAAATGGGGAAGTATGGGTAAACATCATTTTGTATATGGTCGTAAAAAGCAGTCTTGTCTTGGCTGTGGTACAATAATTCAAAGCATGAAACTGGGTGGCAGAACCTCCAGTTTTTGCCCAAAGGAACAGAAATAATGGAAAATCAACAATCTCAAAATCAGAATCAGCCAACATTACAAAAAACTGACCGACAATTATTAGAGGAAATTCACGAGCATTCTCGCAAGACAAAAAATTACATGATGTGGCAGTTAATAATTACTGTAGCTTTTGTAATCCTTCCGTTGTTGGCAGCGCTGCTTATAATTCCTTTTGCACTTAATTCTTTAACCTCTATTTACAATATTTCATCTGGAGTAGGTTCAACAGAAAGCCTGAACGGATTGTTGCAGAATGAATCAGTGAAAGGATTATTAGATCAGTATTTACAAAAATAATGACAAATGATCGTTGGGAAGAATTTTTAGAAACTGCTCAAGAAAAATTTACAGATGTAGGTATAACTATTGAGCAGTGGGAAGAAGATTATGGCGGTAAAAATATAAGCGGCGCAAATAATGTCGTGGAATTTTCTTTGCCTGCAACTGGCGATCGTTACAAAGTTATCCGTGAAAATCGACCTGTTATTTTAGAAAAGAAGAATCATTACTCTCATAGAGCAGGTGATACAGCTCGAGTTGAGTACGTGCTTTCAGAAACAGAACTGACTCATAAAATTAAAGTATATAAAGAAAACGATTACGGTGAATGGGATGAAGTCCGTGCAGAAAGCTTGGGTTTGTAAATGCTAGCAGGACGAATCCATCACACATTGCGTTTTTTCGATTTGCAGAATTTTCCGTTGACCGCTTCAGAGATTCAGCGCTTTTTAATTACTGATTTAAAAACTTTACAGTCAAAGCTTGATTCAAATTTTGAGCTCAGTGAATCAGAAGATGCTGAAGCATCTAGAATAATCTCTGCTCCAGTGCATTTAGATACAATTCTGACCCAGCTCAGAGTTCTTAAAAATGAAAATGTAGTTCATGAGAACAATGGTTTTTATTGTTTAGCGGGGAGAGAAGAAATTATTGTCAGTCGCCAGAAAGGTTATTTAGATGGATTGAAAAGAGAGAGGTTGATATCCAGATATGCTTCTGGCGTTAAACACCTTCCATTTGTTCGCAGCGTGGTTTTACTTGGTTCTCAGGCACTTGGACAGCAAAAAGCTTCATCAGACATAGATTTGTTTGTAATTACCGATGAGCGCTTTATTGGTATCGCAAGATTCTTTTTAACTTTATATTTCCAGGTTTTAGGTTTACGCAGACATGGTAAGAAAATTGCCAATCGATTTTGCTTGAATCATTATCTGGCTGGAACTCGTCGTTTAAATCAAGATAAAAATCTTTATACTGCCAGTGAGTATGTAAAATATAGACCATTGGCAGGAGGGGAAGTATTTAAAGAATTTTTACATAATAACAATTGGATTGCAGATTTTTTTCCTCAGGCTCAAGAATTAAAACATGGTCATGCAGTCTTTGGGCATGATAAAAATAATCAGTCTCGCTTGCAACGTTTGTTAGAAAAACTATTTCAGAATAAGTTCGGCATGCAGTTAGAAAAAACAATGATATCTTCACAGTTAAGACGAATTAATGAAGCTGAGTTTAATATTAAGAGCAGGGAAGAGCTTTCATTTCACCCCAATAACCGCAAGCAAAAACTATTCCAAGAGTTTTATAATTTAGAAATTGACCAAAAAGAAAAGGACGAGTAATTCGTCCTTTTAAGTTTGCATGACGGATATTAGAATTGCTTAATCCGCTGGGGTGCCGAGTAAAGAATCATAATCTGGTCTTTTAGAAATCCTACTTTTTTGTATAGCTGCTGTGGTTTCAACAATTGCATTACCGACAGCCTCACAAGCACTCTTAGCAACTGAATTAATATTTGTGAATTTAACCGCAACACTATTAAGTCCCTTATTTTCAAAAGCATTAATTGTGTCGAAGTTGTTGTCGATATAAACAAATAAGCAATTCGGATGTGTGCGTGCAAAGTTTGAACATAGAATCGGTATTATTTTACTACTACCTTTGTTTGGGGTTGGCGCAACGTTGTATGCAATAACAGCAATGACGTTTGGGTTTAATTCTGTCATTTGTCGTGACAGCGATTGTATAAACCCAGGGTCATATTGAGCTTGTCGAATTAACATTATATCAACCAAGGGATTTTCTAAATCAATTTTATGATTAGGATGAAACCAACTCGTAAGATATCGTTGAATCATTTCAGCATCCTGAAAATATTCCTCGGGAGCAATAATGATAATAGGCAATTTTTCTAATGGTCTAGCCATGTTTTTCCTCCTGTTTTGTAGTATGTACAGTTATTTATTTTGTTGAATTAGGGATAGGATTGGTT
>CAZGCV010000011.1:8908-12640 GCA_964524735.1 uncultured Candidatus Saccharibacteria bacterium
ATGTACAGTTGCCAAGCTGGCTTGACAAATAGTACCAAATAAGGTATCATATTTTATCGTGCTCGTAAAGAGACGCATCATGCTCCTGATTTCGGTTACTCGGATTGGGGGCACCTAAAAGTCCGGCTGGTGCCAAACCAGGCGGTTTTTTATTTTCTAGAATCAGAGTATAATGAAGCAAAGCTGAACTTTTTGGCTAAGTACATAAAAAATTGCATAGGAGGCAAAAAATGAAAAGATTAATTTTACTAGGGTTGTTACTGGCTTTTTTCTTGCCTTCTGCTGTTTTGGCTGATGGTAAAGATAAAAAGAAAAAGAAGCGGCCAATTAAAAAAACCGCTGCTGTAAAAAAGGTGGTTAAGAAATCACCTCGTAAACCTGCGCCATACATCAATCCAAAAACAATGTATGATGCGGCAAATATTCCGGAGGATCAAATTGAAGGAATTATTGCTAAAAGCAATGAATTTCTAAAAAATGCTCCGGTTAAAGAGTATGAGTTTCCTAAAACAAAAGATATTGTAATGCTGCAAGTTTTTTGTTCAGGCGGAAATTTTATGAAAGTGTATACTTATAACTCGCTAAATCCTTTTTTATCTACGTCTATAAGACTAGATGAAGGGGATATAAAAGCGATGGTAAATTCTGGTTCTTACGGTTTGGTTTCTAATTCAGAAACAGACTCAGAACTGAGGAAAGATCATGCTTTAGCTAGTTATATAGTGCGACAACTAAATCCTGAAAAGTTATTTGCAGAAACTAACAGTATTACAGTCTGGAAATCTGCTGTAACAAATTCAGATTTTCTAGCAGTGGTTTCTGCTTTGCAAAATTATTATGGAAGTGAATTTGAGGTAAAATATGATAACAGTAATAGCTGTTTGTCTAAGCCTAAAGTTCAATCTGTAGTATCAGTTTCAGGAAATTAATTTTTTCAGTTTCCCTCTAAAACAATTAATCAGAGTGCTTTGCCGAGCAGCTCTGCCGCCGATTAGAGGGGTAGCCGGTACTTCTGTAAGCAAGTAGTACCGGCCTTTTATTTTGATCTTTTACAGCCTTGACTAAATATGCGGTTTTGGCTATAATTATCGCATTGGCTGGAACTGCCGAGCAGTACAGCAGTTATATATTTATCAGAATTATAGAAACATGGGCGTACCTAAAAAGCATAAAACCCGCAGTGGACGCGATCAACGTCGCAGTCACCACGCGCTTTCTGCACAAAGTTTTGCAACTTGCAAAAACTGTGGCAGCGCAACCATGGCTCACAAGCCATGTCCTAACTGTGGTTATTACAAAGGACGCAAAGTAGTTTAACGCTTTGCGTTTTTTGTTTATCTAGTTACAATATATTTATAAAGATTTATGGCAAACCGACACCTGTTGCGCACCGTAGCGCTGCAATCATTATTTGAATGGGATTTTAACAATCGTCAGGGAAGTATAGACGAGATTGTTCAGCATGCTATTTCTGAATTCGCTGGCGGTGCAGAAGATACTGGTTTTGCCAACGAGCTTGTGCAGGGAGTTATTGATCATATCGATGAAATTGATGCAATTATAGTAAAGACTGCTCCTGAATGGCCTATTGCCCAAATTACTGTCATAGATAGAAACGTATTACGTTTAGGTATTTACGAATTGATGTTCGCAAAGCAAATTCCGCCTAAAGTGGCTATTAATGAAGCAGTAGAAATGGGTAAACGTTTCGGCGGAGAGTCGAGCGGTAAGTTTGTAAATGGGGTACTTGGAACTTTGTTTAAAGATATTAATACAACTGAACAAGAAACTGAAACCGCTGAATAGCGGTTTTATTTTTATTTAGGTTTTTGTTTATCTATGCTTGATATTACCTCTGTAATAATGCAGATGTAATTAATATTTAAGCCATGAAAATAAAAACATTTAGCTACGCATTTCTTGCATTTATGGTATTGGTGCAGTCAGTTTTATTGGGCGGTATGTCAAAAACTATTTATGCGGAAGAAATAGAAATGCCTGAGGCCGCTCTTGATTCTTATTTGGTAATTTCAGCAGTGCAAATTACTGGTGGAACAGGTAAAACTCACGAAGATTTTATTGAACTGTTTAATCCAACAAGCGAACCTTTTAATTTGAATGGTCATAGAATTGTGAAGCGTACAGCAGCTGGTGCCAGCGATTCTTTAATAAAACTATGGGATCATGATGCAATAGTTGAGCCCTATCATTTTTATTTATGGGCAAATGTGAATTTTGCTGGCATTGCGGCTGTGCCAGATTCTACTTCTTCAGCAACGCTGGCCGATAATAATGGTATTGCGTTACGTTTTGGAGATAATGATTCAGGTGAAATAATAGACAGCATGGCTTGGGGGAGCACGGCTAATGGGTTTGTGAATAAAAGTTTAATTAACCCTTCGGCTTCACATTCTTTAGTTAGATCAAATCTTTTGGAAGTAGGCGAGTTCATTGTCTCTACTAGTAGTCCGCGAAATAGTTCAGCTGTTTTGCTTCCTCAAACCGTTGACGAAAATGAAGTTGATGTTCCCGAATCTGAGCCAGAAGAAAATGACAATCAAGACGAGCCTTCAGAAGAATCAGGAATAGAAACTGAAGTTGAAGAAGAAGCGGAGGTGGGGGTGGTTGATATTATAATTACTGAAATTTTACCAAATCCTAGCGGTGCTGATGCTGGTTTTGAAAAAATCGAGCTATTTAACAGGGGTGCCAAAACCGTTAGTTTAGCAGGGTATAAACTTGATGATGCAGGTGAAAATGAAGGGATAAGCTCCAATGCTTATACTTTGCCTTTAATCGAGATTGAACCCGGAGAATACAAAGAAATTCTGATTCCTTCGGGTAAGTTTACTTTAAATAACACAGGTGGAGATATTGTTTCTATATTTACTCCAAGTAATACTATTTTAAATAGTATGTCATATACTGATTCCGCTCCGGAAAATAAATCGTATAGTTTGTTTAATTCTGGGTGGAAATGGTCGGATTCTACTTTTGGAAAGCCAAATGGTAACCCACCAGTTTCTCAGGATCCTAAAAAAGATGTTGATATAGAGACAGAAAATGAAACAGTTTTAGAAAAACATAAATACGATAATAGCGGACTTCAAATTAATGAAATATTCCCGCATCCGTCTTCTGGAGAAAAAGAATTTGTTGAAATATATAATTCAGGCAGTAAGTCAGCGCAGCTCGCATATGTTTCCCTGTATGTAGGGGATCGAAAGAAACTTTTACCGGAATATGAATTAGAGCCGTATAATTATTTTGTGGTTGAACAAGAGTTTTTGCCAGTTCAATTGCGAAATTCTGGACAGGTGCTTAAGTTGCAAGAGGGCGACTTTGTGCTTAGTGAAGTAACTTATCCTGTCGCAATTCAGAATGCTTCTTTCGCTCGTTTTGAAGATGGTTTTCTTTGGACGACCAACGTTACTAAATCTATCGCAAATATTTTAGATATCCCGGAAGTGGTTAAAAAACAGGCAGTCGAAGCCGCTAAAAAAACAGCTACTGCTTCAAACAAAACCCCAGCCAAAGCTGCTGCTGTAAAAACTTCAGCTCAAAGTGCTAAAAAACCTGAAGCTGTGTCAGAAACTAAGCTAGAGCAATTAAAGCCAGAAGCTAATCAAAGCCTGGAAACCGGTACAAATTCAGAGAATATTAAAAAACAGAAAGAATCACTGGGAAAAATTATTGCTATGGGTGCTGCGGCTGTGACAGCAGGGATTATTG
>CAZGCV010000011.1:12650-25784 GCA_964524735.1 uncultured Candidatus Saccharibacteria bacterium
ATTGCTTTGTATAAATTTGTCTTAATTGGTTCAGCTGAATAACTTTTTTGTAACTGCTATAATGTTTATATGAGTGCAATAGTAAAAGTTTGGAAATTTATAGAAATAGTTATAGCTGCAGCAATAAATGCTATCGGCAAGTTCTTTATTAAGTAATAAAGCTAATTTATTTTTTATTCATTTCTATGATATAATCTTTAAATAAGATTATTAAGCATTTTATTGATTTTATGAGCTTAAATAAATCAGATTTAATAGAACAATTAGCTGCCCGCATGGGCGTTACTTATACTGAAGCAGAGCGCATGCTAAATACATTCATTAATTTGGTGTATGAAACCTTGCGTAGTGGAGAAAAGGTAAACATTAGCGGCTTTGGCCAGTTCAGTGTCTCTCATAGAGCGCCTCGTATAGGTGTAAACCCTCGTAATCCTTCACAAAAAATTCAGATCCCAGAATTAAATACTCCAAAATTTAAAGCTGGTGAAGCATTTAAGGATGCAGTGAAGCTTAGAAATAATTCATAAATAGAATATTCAATAAAAGCCCTTATGAGGGCTTTTATTTTATCTAGATTTTATGCAAGGTATGTAAGACTTGGAACAGTGGGGATGGTTCCTCGGTAGGGAGTGAAGGGTTGTCGCCAACACGTAGCGGGTTCGACTCCCGTCATCTCCACCACTCTTGCAAAAGAGTTCGTATGCATGGTACGATATGCATGACAACCCTTCACAAAACTCTCTGAGAGAGACCAGAAAAAAACCGCCCACAAGGGCGGTTTTGAATTTATATGCTTGGAGCGGGTGAGGGGAATCGAACCCCTATCATCAGTTTGGAAAACTGAGATAATAACCATTATACGACACCCGCGCGTGCGGGTAATGTAATCCCTTAGCGCGATTGATAATTTAAATTATCAAACCTGAATGGTCGGGAACCCGGGACTCGAACCCGGAACCTCTCGGTCCCAAACCGAGTGCTCTAGCCAATTGAGCCAGTTCCCGTAAATCTTTATTGAAATACTAAAGCATTATACCGAAAGTTTGGAATTAAAGCAATGGCGAACTTGCTTAGCTATTTTAACACATACTCATTGACTCAAAAGTCTAAATGTACTATAATATATATACTAATTATGAAGTTTTCTAGAGAAACTACAGTAATCATGTATTGAACAAGTTACCAGAAGTAACGCGGAAACCTAAGAAACCCTGTTTTTAAAGGATTTTATCGCGATTTCGGGTGACTTTTTTATTTTCTCTGGTACTGTGACTTTTTTAGAAAAAATTCGTAATTATGTTGTAACAGACTGAAAATCCTTCCGTCTGCGCATATGACACTGAAATTCTCAGAATTTGAACAGATTTGGCGACGAGTTCTATTAATATAATTATTGACCCATCTATTAATACCACCATAGCAGGTGCTTTCCATAAGCTAGGTCGAACTGCATGGAGTAATGGTTTTAGAAGGGGCCAATCAATAATCGGTCTTTACCTTGTGCGCCCTCAGGAACTCTAGAGCCTAGAGGGAGGAGCTACAAGAATAAAGTTCGTCAAACAATCAATTAATTTGTTCTCTATAGAATTGATTGTCGCAATTGAATAATCAATTAAGTCATCTCTCTTTTGTCTTAAATGAACACAAGCGAGAAACGACACTATAGATAACGGAGTAAATAATGTCTAATCTTAAAAAATTTATTGCAGGTTTTGCTACAACTGCGTTGGTTCTATCCGGCGTTCTAGTTGCTGCTCCTGCTAGCGCTGCTACTGCAGGCGGAGTATACAAGACCACTGATGGTACTGTATGGTTCGTAACTAAGGACATGCAAAAACGTCCTTTCACTTCTGCTGGCGCTTTCATGAGCTACGGATTCCTTTCTTTCTCACAAGTACAGGAAGCTGATAGTTCTGTAACTGCTCTTCCTACTGGTAGCTTCATCGCTCCTCAGGATGGCCGTATCTTCTGTGCAACTGAAACTAAAGCTTCAGATGTATCAGGTGAATGTTCTTTGATCACTGGCGGTAAGAAGGCTGCTTTCACTAGCGCTTCTGTGTTCACTGGTCAGGGATACTCTTTCTCTCGTGCATACTACGGTGATTCTTCTTTCTTGGAAAAAACTTCCAACATTGAAAACGCTTCTGCACAACATCGCCCAGGCACTTTGATCAACAACAATGGTACTATCCAGTTGGTTGTATCTGGTGGTCTTTGGGGAGTTCCTTCCATGGATGTATTTAATGCATGGGGATGGAGCTTTGCTGACGTAGTTCCTGCAAACTCTGCAGACGTTCTATTGTCTCAAACTGGTATCATCCCTGCTCGTCAGGCTGGTGAATTGGTTCCTACAGCTACTACTAATCCAGGTACTGGTAATGGTCAAATGACTCCAGGTTTGGAAGCTACTGCTTTCGATGCTTCATTGCTTGCGTTACCTAATGCTGTGGAAGTAGGAGCTGGGGAAACTGATAAAGTAATTGGTGTTAAATTAGAAGCTGATGGATCTGCTGTAGAAGTACAGCGTGTTGATGTGGCTTTTGATGGCACAGGTAATGCTGATCTACGCCCATGGCGTACTTTTGATCGCGTAGTGCTTTACATGAATGGTACTCAGATCGCAAGTAAGAACTTCTCTGGTTCTAGTGATTTTACTAAAAATGGGGATATTTACACTTTGCGTGTAACTGACCTAAGCTCTATTGTTCCTAAAGATGGTAGCGCTACCCTAGAAGTAGGTGTGCGTGTTAAATCTGATGCAGCTGACGCTCAACTAAATGATCAAGTATGGAATCTTGAAATTCCTGATGAAGGAGTTCGTGGCGTTGATGGTATTGGTCAGACTCAATTCAGTGATGGTGCTGTAGATCGTAACTTTACTGTAGTTGATGATACAGCGGCTGCTTTGTCTGTTACTTTAAGTGCAGATGAAAACCCAGACAGCTCTATTATTTTAGTAAAAACTGATGCTATTACTTCAAAGCAAACTTTGTTAGCTTTTGATGTAGAAAATACTGAAGATTCAGATGCTGTTATTACTGATATGGAAGTTGAATTGACTGCGGGTGATTCAGCTAATGATAAACTTAGCGATATCGCTAGCGTAGTATATTTGTACAATGGTAATACCTTGGTTGGCGCAGAAGCTGTGCCTACAGGATTAGGTTTGAATGGTAAAGTTGCTTTCAATGACATTGATGTAGATATTGATGGAGATGAAACTCTTACTTTCACTGTACAAGTAGACTTGAAGAGCCGTATTAACGCAAACTACAATGAAGGCGAAGATATTTTTGCTGAAGTAGCTGGCGCTGATATTGACTTTGAATATGGCGATGAAGAAACTGCTTCCGGTACAGGTAGTGCAGAAGGTGAATTAATGTATCTATACTCAATTGCTCCTCAGGTTACTGCAGGAACAATGACAGGATTAACATTGAATGAAGCTGGTACTCAGGCTTCTGGTACTATCAAGTTTGATGTTACTGCTATGGGTGGAGATGTATTCATCGACGCAACTACAGTTAATGGTGCTGTTGGTGTTGTTTTAGGTGTAAGTGGTCCAGCAAATGATAACATTCCTGTGGGAAGTTACTTTGTTGATGCAACAAATGCTACAAAGACTGCTGGTCCTGGAAATAACTGGAAGATTTTGAAGAACCAGACTGCAACCTTCACTATTACTGTTACTCTAACTCAGGTTGTTGGTGCTGATGAAGACCCTGCTTTCTATCGAATTCAAGTTAATAACATTGAATGGAATAGCACTGACGAAGCAGGTGGTGCAGATACATTTACAGTACCTGCAGATCTACTTGAAGATCTTAAGACTCAGCCTGTAACTATGTTTGCAGACGGGGTTTAATCCCAACTGTTCTTATATTAAATAAGCTTCAATTTAAATTTAATTGTAAGATATTTATTCCTAAAACCCCGCCCGTAAAACGGTGGGGTTTTTTGTTATAAATAAGCCAAAGATTATTTACTTCTTTTTTGTTATAATATTATTTATGAATACAGAAGAATCAAACAAAAAATCAGTAATCTCTAAAAGAGTTTTAATTAAATTTGGCTATATGATTTTGGCGATTGCTCTAGTTTTTGCCATTTATCATTTTACAAATAACCGTATAGACACCTCAGATTATAGTTTAGAAGAAATTAATTCTTTAGAAGATAAACAACGCATAACGGCTTTGGAAAAGCGTGAATCAGAGCTATCTGAACAGATTTCTAGGTTTTCTGGAGAAACTGATTCATTAGATAGATATGCATCGTACATTTCTTTAGCAGAAGTTCGCTTGGATTTAGCTAAGTATGATGCAGTTATAGAGGCTTTAAATAATATTCCTGAAGACCGCAAGGAGCATGATCGTGTATATATGGCGTATGCTCGTGCGTATCAAGGTTTAGGTAACTCTGATTTAGCTAAAGAAAATGCCAATAAAGCCATAGAATATGATGATACTGATATAAAAACTTGGTTATTATTACTTGATGTTTCTCAAGATTTACCGACTGACCAGTTAAATAACTTATATCGTAGGGCGATTCCTGAAACAAAAAGTAATCTTGATATTATGATCAGCTATGCTAAATTCTGCGAAAGAATAGGGGATAAAGCTACTGCAATTGCGGCTTGGGAAACTGCAATTAACCATGACCCCGCAAACGAATCTAAATATCGTGAAGAAATTAGTCGGTTGAATCAATAAAACTTTCACATAACTTTATCTGGATTTTATCTTATACACGTTAAAATATTTGAGTAATTAATACAAAGACGTAAAAATAATAAAAAATGATTTAGATCTCTTAAAGATTAAGATTGATGCTGTAGATTCAAAAGTTGGCAATCTGGAATTAACTATGCAGAAAATAATCGATAAATTATCGTTTGTCTGATAACAAAAACCCCCGCGTAAAAGCGGGGGTTTTGGTTTGCAACAAAGCAGATAAAACATCTTGCCTGTATAACATAGAATGTGTTATAATTATTTTAGTTTTGAGGACAAATGCCTCAATATTTTCATAGAATCTGAAACCAAAATCAACAAAAACATAAAATGTTAGAAGCTGAGTTGAATCAACTCCTCAAGAAGAAGCGGTTAGTTAAAGACGCTGTTTTAAAAACTCTTGAAACTGAATGGGCTGTAGCCAACAAAAAATCCCCATCTCCATGGGAAGATTTTTTAGTGGAGAAAAAAGCTCTTACAGAAGACCAGCTTTTAAAGGTGAAATCTGAGGAATTCAATGTTCCGGTTATAGACCTGAGAAACGAGCAAATTCCTGCTGAAATCCTTAATTTAGTACCTGAGCCCATTGCTAGGCGCCACAAGATAATCAGCTTCGCTAGGACCAAAACAGAGCTGTCTGTGGCAATGATAGACCCGACCGACCTTCAGACTAAAGAATTCATGAAGAAGAAAACCGCTTCTGAAATTAAGGTTTTCTTAATTGGTAAATCATCTTTAGACTTCGGACTCTCTAAGTATCACACCAATCTTGAAGGGGAGATTAAGCATATGGTGCAGGAGGGTCGCGCCGATGATATAGACATAAAAGGCGACGGCAGTCTGGACGACGAACTTAAAAAAATGGCGGAAGAGATTCCGATTATTCGCGTTGTCGACACACTTCTTGAATACGCAGTAATTGAAAAAGCTTCCGACATTCACATTGAACCTCAGGAGAATGCAGTTTCTGTTCGTTATCGTATTGACGGCGTGCTTCACGATGCCATGACTTTACCAAAAGCAATTCAAGCTGCTCTCGTTGCCCGCATTAAAGTTCTTTCAAATTTAAAAATTGATGAACATCGTCTGCCGCAAGACGGACGTTATAAAATTGAAAAAGAAGGATGGAAGTACAGTCTTCGTATTTCTACGATTCCAATTTTCGATGGCGAAAAAGTAGTTATTCGTTTGCTTGATGAATCTACAAAAGCCATGAGCTTTGAACAGCTTGGATTTTTGAAGAATCAGATTGAAATTGTAAATCGAAACATTCGCAAGCCTCATGGAATGATGTTAGTAACTGGTCCAACTGGTTCTGGTAAATCTACTTCTTTGTATGCAATTTTGACTATTCTAAATACAAAGACTGTAAACATTTCGACAATTGAAGATCCAGTTGAATACCGTATTGTTGGCGCGAATCAAATGCAGGTTAACCCAAAAATTGGTTTAACTTTTGCTTTGGGTTTGCGCGCATTGCTACGACAAGATCCTAACATTATTATGATTGGTGAAATCCGCGACAAAGAAACTGCAGAAGAAGCAATGCACGCGGCAATGACCGGTCACATTGTGCTTTCCACTTTGCACACTAACTCGGCAGCAGCAGCGCCGCCTCGTATTATTGATATCGGCATTGAGCCGTATTTAATTGCATCAACTATTAATGCAATTATGGCTCAGCGTTTGGTGCGTGTTATTTGCCCAGATTGTAAAGAAGTTTTGAAGGTAGACGAGACAACTGCTGGCGCTTTGTCCAAACAGTTTAATATGGATAAGCTTATTACTACATTGAATCGTGAAGGAGTGCTAGAAAAAGAAGTGAAAACTTTTGATGAACTTCCTTTTTTCCATGGCAAAGGCTGTGAGAAATGCGGCAATACTGGTTACAAAGGACGTCTTGGTATCCATGAAATTTTAGAGAACACTCCGGAAATTCAGGAGCTAATTGTTAAACGCGCCACCACTTTAGAAATTCAAGATGAAGCAGAAAAACAGGGAATGATTTTAATGTGGCAGGATGGGTTCATTAAAGCAGTACAGGGCATTACAACCATAGACGAAATCCTTCGCGTTACTAAAGAATAAAAACATAAAGTTCAATTATAGAAAATGGCAACTTTTAATTTTTCAGCAGCTACAAAAGATGGCAAGGTAGAGAGCGGTACGATTGAAGCGCTTAATTTAGTTGCGGCTGGACATTTACTTAAAGGACAAGGATTAATTCCGTTAGATTTAACGGAGAAGAAGAGCCGCGATTTTATGCAGGCTTTTCAGGCTCTTGGTTCAATTCCGTTAAAAGAAAAAATTGCGTTTATTCAGAATTTGGATTTGCTACTTCGCAGCGGTGTTTCTGCTCCTCGCGCAATGCGCATTATTGCAAAACAAACCGGTAATAAGAAATTTAAAAATACAATTAATATTATGGCAGGTAACGTGGAAGCGGGGAAAAGCTTACACGAAACTATGGCAGACTTTCCGAAAATATTCTCTCACATTTTTGTGAGCATGGTAGAAGTTGGTGAAATTTCTGGTAACTTGGAAAAGAGTTTGGAGTATCTGCGAATCCAGCTTCAGCGTGAAGCAGATTTAAAATCCAAAACCAAAGGTGCAATGATCTATCCTGGTGTTATTATTTCTGCAATGGTAATTATTGGTATCGCGATGTCAATTTTTGTTCTTCCAAGTTTGACATCAACTTTTAAAGATTTTGACACTGACCTACCGTACATTACTACTTTGGTAATTGCGTTTGGAGATTTTATGTCTTCTAATTCAATTGTTGTTATTGTCGGATTTGTAGGAATTATTGGCGGGTTCATTGCTTTTCTTCGCACAGACGTTGGGCGTCGCGGTTTGCACTGGTTTTTGTTGCACATGCCATTGGTTAATCCGATTGTGAAAAAAATTAACATGGCTCGGTTCGCTCGTATACTTGGTTCATTAATGAAATCTGGAATTGCGGTTGTACAAGGTTTGCAGGTAACCAGTGATGCTGTCGATAACGTTTACTACAAAGAAGTAATTGCGCAAACAGGCGAGAGTGTAAAGCTTGGAAAGCCGTTAACAGAAGCTTTGGCGCAACATGATAATCTTTTTCCATTTATTGTTACTCAAATGTTAGCAATTGGCGAAGAGACTGGTAATTTGGAAAATATTTTGGATCAGTTGGCGGAACATTTTGAAGCAGAGGTAGATGACACAATGAAAAATATGTCTTCTATTATTGAGCCGTTATTGCTTTTGGTAATTGGTGTTGTGGTAGGATTCTTAGCTTTGGCATTAATAAGTCCGATTTACAATATTAGCAATAACATTGGTTAGTTAGTGCTATAATTTACATAGATGAACTTCAAGATTTTTGAAAAAAAATACAATTACATAGGCTTGCATATAAATGCACACGCTGTTAAGGCTTTGGAATTTTCTTTCTCAGGAAAGCAAACTTTGGTTAAAGCTTATACAAACGCGCCTATGGCAAAAGGTTTAATGCAAGATGACGACTTCCTGGATTCCAACAAGTTGTCTGAATTTTTAAAATTGGCTCTAGACCGTCCTCAGTTTGGATCTTTTAATACTAAAAGAACTGTAGTTAGTATTCCAGAATCAAAATCTTTTGTAAGAGTAATTGAAACTCCTCTAATAGAAGAGAGTAAAGCGGAGGTTGCAATTATGTTTGAAGCAGAAGCATATATTCCGATGCCTATGGATCAGGTGTATTTTGACTGGCAGATACTTTCTAAAAACTCTAAAACCATGGAAGTTTTAATTGTGGCTTCACCAAAAGAGTATGTAGATAAGTTTATGCATATCATTGAAGATGCTGGTTTAAAGCTATGTGGTGTAGAAGTAGAAGCTCAGAGTTTAGCTCGCGCTCTTGTTCCGGCAACTGTAGATGAGCCTGTGCTAATTGTAGATGTTGATGCACAAAAGACATCTCTTATTAAAGTAGAAAAATCTGTTTTGCAGTTTACTTCTTCTGTGCCTCTTGCTGGAAATACATTTACTGATGTAATTACCAAAGAATTAAAAATCACTCCAGCAGCAGCAGAAAAACTTAAGCGAGAAGTCGGCTTGGCAAATACAGTGGAATATCCAAATTTAAAAACTGCTTTAATGCCAGTGGTGGAAGATTTGGCTTCTGAAATAAAAAATATTTTGAAATTTCACTACGACCATTCCGAATCGCATATAAACAAAATTTTGTTAACTAGTGGTGGTGCTAAGCTTCGTCATGTTTCAGAGGTGCTTCAGCCTTTGCTAGAACAATATGCGCCTGTGGAAGTCATTGCTGCGAATCCTTTGGAACATGTGCCGAATTTAAAACATTCGCCGTTAACTCCTTATGAGGCTTTGAGTTTTACAACAGCAATAGGCTTGGCGTTGTGGGAAAGGGAAGTACAATGAAAAGAATAAATTTGCTTCCAAAGGACAAGCAGAATGAATTATCACATGAACGCGCGTTGTACAGCGTATCTGTGGCTGTAGTTATTGCTACAGCGGTTTTGGCATTGGGAGTTTTGGTGCAAATTGGTGTAGGTATGTACTTGAATAATAAAAGCAATAATATTCAGGCAGAAATTGAACAACTTAAAAGCGTGGCCAATAAGTCAGAAAATGCCGAGATTAAACAGCGCATTAGATTAGTAAATGCCCAGATTGAAGATTTTTACAGATTGATTCAACAAACTCCGCAGTGGTCAGCTGTGTTAGAGGCATTCGTAAGCAATGTTCCTAGTGGAATTAGGGTTACTGAATTTGATGCAGACTTGAAAACTATGGAAGTGAATATTAGCGGCTATAGCCCGACTCGCGATTTGGTAATTGATCTTTATAACAACATCAGCGCAGATAAAACTCATTTTAAGAATATTAACTATCCGTTAGAAAATGTTACTCAGCCTACTGATGTTAGGTTTAATTTTAAGTTCACAATTTCTGACGGTATCTTAACGGAGGCTGCAAAATGAGCAAAATGAGTTCACTAACCAAATTAGTTATAGTTTCATTAGGCTTTATTGCCTTGATGTTTTTGATGCTATTTTACGGTTATAGTATTCTCTCTGGGAGAAATCAGTCTTTGGCAGATACAGTGGCACAGCAAAACAGAGAGCGTGAAGTTTTAGATAGAGAGCAAAAAAGTTTTGAAGAAGGTAAAAAGGATTTGGCTCAGCTTCAAAGCTCGGCATATCCACCCGACTCTTTGTTTAGTAGCGATACTAAAGTTGTTAAAGAGATTCAGCAAATCGAACAACTTGCAGTTAAGTACGATTTGGAATTGGATATTGCTGTTTCAGGAACAGCAGCAACTGCAGCAAAGGCGCCAAATTCAGCAGGGGAAATTTATTTAATACCTTATACGTTAACTTTAACTGGAAGTTTTGAAGATATTTTAATGTATATGCAGTCTTTGGAGAAAATGCCGTTCGTGACTCATGTTAATAGTGTTGCTCTGTCTGTCGGGGCAGAGAATGTTGCCAGAGCAACTTTGGCTTCAGAATTTTACATAAAGAAATGAATCTATCTAAATTAAAATTACAAATTCCGTCTTTTGATGAAATATCCAAAAAACATTTGAGCACTGTGTTGTTGGTTTTTATTGGTGTGGTTGCATTATTGGTTGGCTTTGTTGTGTACAGAGAAGTCAGGAAATTCACACAAGCTAACTCAGATACATCTGGTATTACAGGTCAAATTGTGAAAACTAATTTGAATGCTCATGAAGGTTTGACCAAAAGATTAGAAGATTATTCTCGTTTTTCTCCACGATCGATTTCTGGAAATACTGTATTTAGCACTGCCCCAAGGCAAAACTAATACTAATTAATAGAGTATGACGGCAAAAAATCGCTTAGTCAGGCTTGATTTTTCCTAAGCTTTTTGGTATAATTCTATCTGTAAATCGTGGGTCGGTAGCTCAGTTGGTAGAGCAGTTGACTCTTAATCAATTGGTCCTGGGTTCGAGTCCCAGCCGGCCCACCACAAACACCGCTAATGCGGTGTTTTTTATATGGCAAAATATTGGTATAATGAAACTACATATTCAAGGCGAGGGAAACTGCTCAGCGGTGAAATTAAAATCCAAACAACAATTAGGGTTTTCTTTAATCGAAACAATCATCACAATCATGATTGTGATTTTGATATTGGTTTTGTATCAGGCAGCGGTTAATACGATTTTCCTAAGCCGTCATTCCCGCAATGATGAAACTGCTTTGAGAATAGCTAGTATGAAAGTTGAAGAGCTTAGAAATTCTGGTTATGCATCAGTTCCTGCAACTGGAAATTTTAGTTCGCCATTATTAGGGGAGCTTCCTAGTGGATCGGCTGGATTGGTTACATCGGATTTTAACGAAGATGCTAAGCAGGTAATTGTTAATGTTTCTTGGTTGGATCAAAAAACAAATACAACAAAAACTGTTTCACTAACAGCAGTGATTGCTAATACTGGAGGATTATAATGTTAAAGAGAACTCATAAAAGAGAATCGGGTTTTACAATAATAGAAATAGTAATTGTTTTAGCTATTTCAAGTTTAATTTTACTTGGGTTAATGGTTTTGTATAATAATTACTATAAAGTTTACAACTCTCAAGAAGCAACTGCTCGGGTGGTATCTGGATCTGCTTTAATTGGTTCGGAAATTCAAAACACTGCTAAGCAGGCGAATGCGATTCTGGCTAGCCGAAATATATCAGGTACTGTGTACACTACAAATAGTAATACTGTAGTCTTTAGTCTGCCAGCGGTGAGTAACTCTGGATCGTTAATACCGAATGAATATGATTATGTAGTCTTCTATATAAATGGTACAAAGCTGTATAAATTAGTTTCCGCCCATGCGAATAGTTTTCGTAAAAGCAATACTCGTCAGCTGAGTGATGTAGTTGGTTCAGTAAATTTTTCTTATAACAACGGAGACTTTGCTTTGGTGAATAGGGTAGATGTAGCTATTAATATGCAAATTACAATTCGCGGTGTTGCAACATCACACCAGCTTCAACAAACATTATTTTTATTTAACGCGCGATGAGAAATATAAATTATAAAAACCAAGAAGGCTATTTAGTTATAGTGGGGCTGGTATTTCTAGTTATTCTAATATCTTTGGCAGGGATATTACTCCGATATGTAACGGGAAATGCAAAAATAGTCAGAAATTCTACTGCTCAAACCCAAGCTTTGACTTTAGCTGAATCGGCTATAGATATAGCCGTCGCCAAGCTGAATGATAACCCTTCTTATACAGGGGAGCTTAATACGACTTTAGGTGATGGCAATTTTACTATTGCAGTAACTTCTATTGATTCTCAAACCCGTAGTATTACTGCTACTGGTGTATCAAAATTCAAAGGTCAGACAGTTAGTAAAACCGTTAAAGCAAATGTCGGAATTAATTCCGAAGTTATATCATTCCGTTATGGTGTACAAGCTGGCGCTGGGGGATTTAATATGACTGGCGGATCTACTATTAATGGCAGTGTTTATTCTAATGGCTCTATTAATGCAACTACTGGTGTGAGAATTACCGGTAGTGCAACAGCTGCTAATCCTCCCGCAGTAAATGCAGATCAGGTAAATGATCAGCCGGCAACTATTAGTAGTTGTGGCGCTAACAATTGCCGAACTTTTGGTAATGCTGCTGCAACTCAAGACTTTGCGCAAAGTTTTAGGTTGAGCTCGGTTATTCCTCTAAATAATTTACAGTTCTTTTTAAGAAAAACTGGAAATCCTAGTAATTTGACTGTTCGCATTACAGCAGATAATAACGGTAGTCCAGCAAGCGGACAGTTAATGAGCGGAACTATAGCATCATCTTCTGTTACTACTTCTTTTGGATGGGTGACTGTAAGCATGCCGAGTACTCCGGTATTATCATCAAGTGAAACTTATTGGATAGTTTTAGATGCCAGTACTAATGCATCTAACAACTATACTATTGGAGCTAACACAGGTTCATATGGTAATGGCGTTGCCAAATCTGGTTCATATGGCGGCACTTGGAATAATATTTCACCATCAGACTTAGACGGATACTTTAGAATTTTCTTGGGTGGCGGAAGTTCTATGATTGGCGGTAACTCTTACAATACTGGTGTGTATGTTGGCACATCTGGTTCTGATGAAGCTTGGGCGCAGAATGTTATGGGTGCGACGGTTTCCGGCCCGCTTTACTGTCAGACTTCTAGCTTTACAAACAAAGCTTGTAATACTACTCGTGCAAATCCGACGCCGCAGAATATGCCGATTTCCGATGGAAATATTTCAGATTGGAAAAGCCATGCTGAGGCGGGCGGAACTCATAACGGTAACTACAACGTGGGTTGGGCAGGCGCAACTATTGGTCCTCTAAAAATTACCGGCAACTTAGACGTTGGCGGCGGCGGAACTTTAACTA
>CAZGCV010000012.1:0-11625 GCA_964524735.1 uncultured Candidatus Saccharibacteria bacterium
CAACAAGAGCAGCATTGTATGCACCATATTTTTTATTAGCCTCAGCACCTTCTTCAACTGTCTGTTCCGCCAAAGCTTGTAAGTTTAAATCTAAGGTTGTATAAACCCTTAGTCCGCCCTGTCTTAAAAACTCCTTGCCGTATTTATTAGTAAGATAGTTTTGAATCCAAGACACAAAATAAGGAGCAATGATTTCTGTTCGAGGTTCTCTAAATACAACCTGTTGATTAGATGCCTGGTGCTTCTCCAACTCAGTAATATATCCTTGTTGTTGCATTAACTCCAAAATGTACTGTTGACGTTTAACAAGGGCATCTAGATTTGCTCCAGTAGGACTAAAGTAACTTGGAGCTTGCGGTAAAGCTGCTAGATACGCGCTTTCGGCTAATGTTAAATCCCCTGCTGTTTTTCCAAAATAACTTTTAGCTGCGGCTTCTGCTCCGTAAGCATTCCGTCCGTACGGAATTTCATTTAAATACAATTCTAAAATTTCATCTTTTTCAAAATGACCTTCTACTTTGTAGGCTAAAAGAATTTCTCTAACTTTACGAGTGTAAAGTTTTTTTCTGTCCAGCAATGCATTTTTTACAAACTGTTGAGTGATTGTACTACCGCCCTGTCCCGGTGTTCCAGTTTCATAGTTAGCCTTTAACGCTCTGGCAATACCAGACATAGAAATTGCGCCGTGTCTGTAAAAATCTTTATCTTCCACTGCAATAGTAGCGTTCTTTAAATACGGAGAAATGCGATCTAGTGGAACGCGAGTTCTGTTGTACTCTCCATGAAATTCATAAAGCAAAGTGCCATCGCGGGAATACAACTTGCTTGATTCAGCAACATCACGCTGAATAAGCTCTTCATATGAAGGAAGAGTTGAATTTACATACGCCAAATAAGCTGCGCCAGCTACTCCAATTAAAAAGAAAACTCCGAAAAATCCGAGCGCGATTGCGAATATGAAATGCACTATTGTGCGGCTGATTCCTTTTGCGACTTTTTTAACTTTCATGACATAAGAATTTAACTTTATGGAGCGTTTCTATCACTATTATATAGAAAATTTTAAAGAAGATAAATAGCAAAAAATAAAAAGCACGAGGAGGGAAATAGAACTCGTGCTTATCAATCTCTTTTTTTCTCCTCAAGCCTAAAAAGCTGAGGATCCAATTTTTGCAGATAGAGCAGATTTACATACTGGTAAGTTTTTTCGCTTAACAGCTTCAACACTTTCATTGAAGGGTTACATGGGTTATCAATAATAACCGCTTCGTACTCTCCTGACAAAAGCGAATTTTTGTCCCGCCTATCACTGAATGAAATGACAAAATTGTCTTTTAACACAGTCAGAACATGGGTAGCTTTAAGCTTTAAAAGCTTAGGCTTTTTGCCATTTTTTGCCATATTAGCCTCCTTAACCACTCAAAAAAAGCGGTTTATGTTGCCGCAAGAATACTATAAAATACGGCTAATGTCAAGGGCGAGACCTACTTCCCTACCTGATCCAATCTAACTGGAGCAACGTTAAAATACTGCAACATAAATTGCGCCATAGTACCAAAAGCTGGAGCAGCTGTGCTTTCCGCATACTTAACTGTTCTAGGATGGTTAATCCTTACAAGCATTACAAAACGAGGATCTTCTACAGGAGCGTACCCGGCAAAAGAACCAATATTATTATTTTCCTGATAACCACCGCCTGTTGCTTTGGCAACCTGAGCTGTACCAGTTTTACCAGCAACATAATATCCTTTTACCGCAGCGCGTTTTCCATGACCATTTTCAACTACATTAACCATCATGGCGGATACAGCGCTTGCTGTCTGAGCAGTAATAGGACTGCCAACTTCAAATGGTTTAGTCTCTTCAATTTTTCCAGTTGAATCGATTCGCGCGTTTACAACATAAGGCTGCATCATCTTACCATGATTTGCTAAAGCGCTATAAGCTTGTACCATTTGTAATGGCGTTACACTGATACCTTGACCGAAACTGGCGGTGTGATAGTTAACCTTAATATTCCCTGTTAAGTTGCTTAAGTTTCCCCTAGATTCTTGGACTTCAATACCAGTTTTCTTACCAAACCCAAAACGTTGAACATATTCAGAAAACTTGCGGTTACCAATTGAATCTTTGGCAAAAATCATCCCAGTGTTCAATGACTGCTCTAAAGCCTGAGTCATGGTTTGCATGCCATAAGATTTTTTATCCGAGTTTCTAATAGTGAATCCATCTATATTAACTTCACCTGTATCATTAAACGTAGTAGTTGGACTAATTTTTCCTTCATTAATTGCAGCAGCTATTGTTAAAGGTTTAAAAATAGAACCTGGCTCATAAGCAGCAACAGTGGATTGATTATTATAGACTTCTGCATCTTTAACTTTCGCGTATTCATTTGGGTTAAAAGACGGATAGGTTGCCATTGCCAAAATAGCACCTGTCTTTGGGTCCATGATTGTGATTGAGCCGCTATCTGCCAAATTCTGCTCAACAGCATCTTTTACAACACTTTCTGCCTTAAACTGAATAGTTTTATCTATAGTAAGTAAAATTGTATCTCCGTCTTTAGCAGGGACTTGATCGCGTCTTGCTCCAAAAATCCATGCGCCACTAGCAGAACCTTCTTGAGCTAGCCTACCTGGAATACCAGATAAATATTCATTCAAAGCCTGTTCGATTCCATATAAACCCGTTTTCACATCATCTTTGTAACCAACAAAGCCTATCAACTGACTCAGGAAAGCTCCTTCAGGGTAAAAACGAATTGTTTCTTTATCAAAAGCTATACCCGCAAGCTTTAGTTCAGTTATTTTCTTTTTGTCATCTTCAGAAATCTGACGTTTTAAAATAACGTATTTCTTAGAGCTATCTGCAGTTTTATCTAAAATTTCTTGTTCAGTAATTCCTAAAATCGGTGCCAAAGCTTTTGCAACTCCTTCTCTGTCTGTAATTCCAGAAGGATTGGCAAATACAATTGGTTTTTCCATTGATGTAGCCACAGTTGCTGGTTGACCAGAAAACCGATCTGCAATTTTAATCTCACCTCGATTAGCCTCAATAGTACGTACGCTAGTGCGCTGACCATCTGCTTGAACACGAATATCATCACCTTGAGCAAGCTGCAAACTTGCCAACCTTAAGCTAATCACCAAAAAACACAATAATAAAAGAGCGATCAAATAGACCATCCTTTTTTTAAATGTCTTTTCTATTGAAAAACTTTTTGGAGCCATGTGTTATGTTTTTTGCTACTTGTTCGCTTAGCGCGCGCTTACTTGATTTGGCACCAAGAACTCTTCTCCTGTTACCGGGATCATGCGTGCAGCACTGGCAACATCATTAATTTTTAAAATAGAACCAGATGCGGCTTGCTCTATCATCAAACGTTTATGAGTTTCTTCCAACTGTGTCATAGCCGCTTGCTGCTTCTTTAATTCATATCCTTTTGATGCATAAGCATTAATCATGTAAATATAAAAACCAAAAGCAACTACCAAAACCGCTATACCAGCAGCGCTAGCCATGCCAACCCAATTACTGCTTCGAAAAGTGCTGCGCAATACAGACTTAGAAGAAGTACGGGCTGATGGACGAATCATTAGCACTTTACCAGTTGCGCGCTTATTTGAAGCCTTTGAAGAAACATCAGATTTAGTAACTGATGAAATTCGAGGAATCACTGAGTTTAGGCTAAAAGTTTTAGACATTTTATTTTTGTTTGTTTGAAAAAGTTAAATTATTTTAAAGTTTGCGAATGGCGCGGAGTTTTGCTGGGACACTGCGAGAATTACGTGTAATCTCTTCTGCTTCTGCAGTAACGACTTTTCTGGTAAGAATTTCTGCTTTTGGAGTCCTACCACACTGACAAATTGGAAAATTTTTTGGGCAAATGCAGCCTTTAGCTGCGCTTGCAAAAAATTCTTTTACCATTCTATCTTCAAGCGAATGAAATGATACCACTACCACTACCCCACCAGGCTTTACTAAATCCAAAGCTTTGGGCAAAAATGTTTCCAAATTTTCCAGCTCATGATTTACTGCTATGCGTAATGCTTGGAAAATTCTGCGAGCGTTGTCTTGCCATTTGTGTTGCACTGGCTTAGGTAAAGCTGACTGAATAATGTCCGTTAGATCAGTTGTGTAATGCAACTGTTTTTCTGACCTAGCTCTAACAATTGCTTTAGCAATGCGCTTACTTTCTTTATCCTCACCATAATCTCGAAAGATTCTTACTAAATCTTCTTCTGAATATTCATTCAGAATGAATTTAGCATCAGGTTCTTTGGAAGAAAGGTCAAATCGCATATCCAAAGGTTCTTTCTTTTGAAAAGTTATGCCTCTGTTAGACTGATCCAGCTGATAACTAGAAAGTCCAATATCCACCACGATTCCGTCTATAGCATTAAAACCATGAAATTCTTTATGAGCCTCAACAGCTTTATCTATTTGTGCGAAATTACCGTGAACCAGGATTAAATCTTTGTTCTTAATTGCATCTTGAAAATTATGACGCGCATTTTCCAAAGCTTCCTGATCAAGGTCAGTAGCTAGAACCTTACCACCTAATTTGAGTAGTTCAGCAGTATAGCCTCCGCCGCCAAGAGTGCCATCAATAAATCTTTGACCAGGCTGCGGATTAAGTAACTCTATCGCTTGTTGTAAAAGTACTGGAGTATGTGAGTAATCTTTGGTGTTTGCCATGGATTAAACTCCCAAGTCCCCTAGTTGTTCAGCAATTTGATTGCTGTTCTTTTCTGTTTGCGTCTTGTACTTAGCCCAGAGCTCTTCGCTCCAGATTTCTACGCGATTATACATACCGGCAAATACCAGTTTTTTGTTAATACGCGCAAATTCTTTTAAGTACCCCGGCAGGATGATTCGACCTTGCTTATCAAGATCACAATCCATTGCTCCTGCAAGCATCAGACGAGAAAAAGCTCGAGTGTTAGCTGTAGAAATTGGGAGACTAGCCAATTTTTCAGCAAGCTTTTTCCATTCGTCTAATGTATACAGAACCAGCGAATTATCTAAACCGCGAGTAACTACTACTTTTGATTTTAAAGAACTACGAAACTTAGCAGGAATGCTAACACGTGCCTTATCATCTATTGTTCCGTTGTATTCACCAATAAACATTTTTGTTTCGTTTCTGATTTTCTGGCTTTATTAAGCTAAATTAGTTAGTCGGTAGTTCGGCTATCCACTTGTCCACCCACTTATCCCCACTTTTTACCACTCCTTGCCACTACTCAATTATTATATCCCACTATACACCATGAAGCAATCAATTTTAGCAAACAATCAAATAAAAAAACCCTTGTAAATACAAGGGTTTTTGAGCGTGGAACAGATGTGGGATGAAAGTGGGACGAGTTATCCACGAAAGCGTTACAACGTTGTTATTTATTGTTAAGTTAGGGTTTATTTTGCCCTGATTCCGTATAGAGCAATTCCGCAAGCAACGGAAACATTCAAACTTTCCTTTTTCCCATACATTGGAATTTCCAAGATATCATCAGCTGATTCCATAATCTTCTTAGTATTACCCTTAACTTCTTCACCAAGGATCAAAGCTAACGGAAACTTGGGCTTATATTTTTGCAAAGGAATAGTTTTGTATTTAACATTGTTTTCTAAAACAGCAATGCGAACCCCGCTTGCTCTAAGCTTTTTTATAACTGCAGCCAAAGACTTTTTTTGTTCCCAAGGTACAAATTGCTCAGCACCCAAAGCAACTTTCGCAATCTTATCAGCATTTTTTCCTACAGGCGCACCCGTATAACCAGTTAAAAAAAGCTTCGAGATACCAAAACTGTCAGATGTTCTAAATATTGCACCAACATTATGTAATGAACGAATATTATGCGCAATTAAATAAAACTCTTTTTGTGACTTAAATTTATTAGTCTGCTTTACTGCCATATTTTTTCTTTTGATAAATATAAATTGCAATATAAGCAATAATTAATAAACTATAATTAATAGCCATGAAAACAGGATGCCCCCAGGAAACTCCCCCAGTAAACTGGTAGTCCGATATAGGAAACAGAAATGGTGTATGATAAAAATCCGGATGAGTCGGTAAATCAATTAAAATATGTAGCGCCCAACCAAGCATTGGCCAGAAAAACCAAAACCTGAAAATAGGTTTAGTCGAATCCGATTGATACTTAAAATATCTGTAAATATTCCCAATTACTAAGACAGAAACAAACGCCAAGCTAAAAATCACCAAGCTATGCGTATAATTATAGGCATGCTCTGCGAAGGAAAATGTCCAATTAGTTTCCGCAAACGGAAACCGTTCACCACTAAAAAATCGTCCGGAAAAAATCATATATACAAATAAAGGCGTAAAACCAACCAAATCAGGAACAACGCCGAAAAACGCCGCGAGGTATCTCAAGCGGCGCTGTTTATGATATTTCAAATGAAATAAAGCATTAGTCCAAAAAGTATGAGCAAATACATCCATGAAATTTTTCCGTTAAGTTAAGCAGAAGGCTTCGGAGCTCTATCTATCTAGAACTTCTTTGACCTTGGCAATAATCTGATCAATAGTTTGTTCACTTTTAAGCAAATAATCTGTAATTCCAGCTTCTAAAATTTTACTGACAGTTTCAGGGTCGCTCAAATTAGTAAGCATAATTACTGGCATAGACGCTGTTTCAGGATTAGCTTTAAGCTCCCAAACCACTCCCAGCCCATCTAGTTTTGGCATCATAATATCCAAAAGAGCAACATCTGGTTTTAATTCACGAATTTTCGCAAGAGCCTCTTCACCGTCGTATGCCGGAGTAGCTTCAAAACCAGCTGCTTTAAATCCTTCAACCAAAGAGGCTGAGATCAGCTTATCATCTTCTGCGCAAACGATTTTAGGCATATTTTAATTAGATTTTAATTAGTTTGTATGTATAAATATTATACGATACTTTACTGAAGATATCCACATTACAACGGCAGACTAAACAAAAAAGTTGAACCAAGATTTTCTCCAGCGCTTTCTGCCCATATCTGACCACCATGCGCTTCTACAATACCTTTGCTTACCACCAACCCTAATCCAGTACCCTTACGAGACGAATCAAAACTTTTAAGCTGTTTAAATTTAGAAAACAACACGCTTAAATCTTCATGACTTACACCAATGCCTGAATCTTTGATTGAGACAACGATTCGTTTAGATTCATCTTCTGCAGAAATTTTTACAATCACATCACCGCTATCAGTATATTTAATTGAATTACTTAGCAAGTTATTTAAAACCTGGGAAATTCTTACTCGATCAAACTTAGCCAATAGTTTATCTGGACCAACATAGTTCAACTCAATTCGCTTAGATTCAGCTTGAGGCTGAAAAGCTTTCATCTGATCTTTAATGCTTGAAACCAAATCGTATTCTTGAATATTTAAATCAAACTTACCTGCTTCTATTTTTGCAACATCAAGCAAGTCATTTACCAATTCCAGCATGTTTGTTGCTGCTAAATCTATAGTAGTTATGCTATCTTTTAACTTTGCCTGCTCTAGTTGGACTTTTGCATCTGCCAAATTCTTTAATAACGCTTCACTAGACCAGCGCACTGCAGTCAGAGGGGCACGAAGCTCGTGCACCATCATTGCAGTAAATTCCTGTCTAAGTTTTTCTAAAGATTTCTCTGTTGTAATATCATGAATAATTACAGCAACTCCCCTGTTTGCCCCAGATTTATCTCTAACAGGAGTTAGAGTTATTTCCAAAACTTTATCGTGTAAAAGAATTTCCGGTACAGTTATTGGAATATTCTTCACCAAAGATTCGTCTATTTTAGTTCTAAGATCAACCTTCCCAGCTAAAGAGTCAACAATATCAAATGTATTCACCTCTTTACCAACTGGCAATGCTAGCAGGTCTACTACTGAAGGATTGGAAATCACCAACTGATAGTCTAAATCAACCATGAAAACACCATCTGTCATGGCAGCAATAATTCCAGAGAGTTTACCTTTTTCGTTTTCAAGCACAACTTGCAATTGACTAACTGCAAAAGAAGCCTGATTCGTAATTGTATAAACAACAGCGGCCTGGTCTTTGCCAAACAATCCAGCCTTAGAAGAAGAAATATTAATCATACCCAGAAGCTGTCCTTCTATAATAACTGGGATATTCAAAAAAGACATAACTTGAGTATCCAAGCTATCATCTAAAATTGCCCCGCTCATGCGCTCATCCACTTTTTCAAAAACCAGTTCTTGCCCGCAAATCGCCACAGTAGAAGCCTGCATTCTTTCTTTTACCTGAGAAATAAAGGCATGATTAACAGAATTATGAACGTGACACTTAAAAACAATATTCTTTGGATCTGCATAGAGCATGAAAGACACTGTGTCGTATTCCAGCAAGTAACCAATACTTCCTGTTACAATTTCAATAATTTTGCTCGTATCAAGCGTATAGCCAATGCGTTCGTTAATTTCCTGAAGTACCTGAATTTGATACATGCGCTGCTGCAATTCCTGAGATTTAGTAGTCGCTCCTTTTGCCAACGCACGCTCACGCATTACTCTACGCACCATAAAAAACGATACAATACCAAGTAAAATAAAATCAGCGACCAAAAGAACAATTATAGTCATCCTTTATGCTCCATCAATGAACAAGTCAGCTTAATATCTGGCATCGGCTGATTATATTCTAAAAATATGTCGGAATATTGATCTAGCAGCAACCGAAATTGCAACAAAGCAACTGGCTCAGAAAGCTCTTGATATCTACTGATTAGTTTTTGCAAAGCAGCTAAAGGCTGACCTGAAATTGCCAAAACTTCTCCTGTATCATCTACAGTTAAACCCTGAACTGATGCGGCAATATCACGTCCAATATTTGCACCAAAAATAACCATGTGCCGACGCACAAGCTCGGTTAAAAACTTCTTATATGTTTGGACTGGAACCATTTTTGTTTTAATTTCGAGGCTTTCCCTCTCTTAGATTAAGTTAATTATACCACAAAATTAAAAGACGAACCAAATTTATGATTCGTCTTCAAGGTTATTATATCCGATTAGGAATTTTCTTCTGACGAAGCTCCAGACTTATTGGAAACAGTTTGTGAATTTTTTGATAGTGATGATTTTTTATCTGCACTACGTATTTGCACTGTTTGCCCTTCAAATTTAGGAACTGGAACTTTTACAGTTCGAGACTGGACATTACCAGCTTCAATTCTCTCCAAGAGTTCTTTGGTCGATACGGTAACTTCTGACATAATCCCTCCTTTAACACTGAAGTTAGATCTTTTAGCTAAGCATAACATGATTATTTAAAACTTCCCAAACCTCCACGCATAAAAGTAGTTTTAAATTCTTTCATTCGACCAAAACCAACTGAATCGCGAATAATATCTCGCGCTAAAAAAGCTGGCACGCGAGCTAAAGTAAAATCATCATATTTTGTATTCACTTTATCTAAAGCCGCAGTGATTCTTGAGCCGCTCTGTTTATTTTGAAACAAACTTGGCTGCCCGTCATACTCAGCCAAACCAAAAACAGTTACACCTATTAAATACAAACGTTTCTCTATTTCTTCCAGTTGTCCACTTTGCTGCAGCAAACTCATAGCTTCCAGGTAAATATCTCTGCCGTCTTGCAGATAATAGCCAAGTTTAATACCTTTTCCGAAATGATTGCGTTCTGGATCATGAACATGAACATGAATCCCATTACCCATTACTCCATTCACTCGCAAACGAGCTCCAACCATTTCTGATAGCTTATACAAAACCGAACGCAAAACTTTTTTGTTACGATACTGAATTGGGATAGTGTACATATGCCCAATAGACTTCATGCTACCATCTGAAGCATCTAGTTCTTCATCAAAGCTTTCTTTCCAGCTTCCTTCAAGTTGACCCATGCTGTGCAAATGATAGCCTTGAATGCCATAGTGGGCCACGAGTTTGCTTAATGGATAATCACGAAGCTCTCGCAAAGTCCGAATTCCCAGTCGACCAAGATTGCGTTTCATACGCCGGCCTATTCCTGGGATATCTATTAAATCTAAACGATCATAAAGATGCTCTTTGTCTTCCGGGCGAACTAAAACCAAACCATTTGGTTTTTGTAAGTCAGAAGCGATTTTTGCTATTAACTTACTATAGCTAATTCCTGCTGAGCATTTAATCCAATCCCCGACCTCAATCTTCATTCTCTCCTTAATTTCTTCACAAATTCTCCTTGCTTCTTTCCACGGATCTTCAAGTACCCATTCATCATTTTTTTTAACTCGAATATTGCAGGCTTTTGTTAAATCCAAAAACGCTTCATCAATACTATATTTTTCTATTCTATCTGTATAATCTTCAAAGACTTTCAAAAATCTTGCGGTATAAAACCGATATCTTTCCGGGGTAGTTGGAGTTAAAATTATTTTCGGATAAAGCTTCTTAGCTTCCCATACAGGCATAGCTGTCTTAATACCCCATTTTTTAGCCTCAATACTTGGAGCAATTATAATACCCCCCAAATGTTCGCACA
The DNA here is from genome assembly GCA_964524735.1 of uncultured Candidatus Saccharibacteria bacterium. Taxonomy (GTDB): domain Bacteria; phylum Patescibacteriota; class Doudnabacteria; order UBA920; family UBA920; genus UBA920. Next base: position 10,515 of record CAZGCV010000012.1, read on the forward strand.
CACCCAAAGGCTTACCGCGCCATTCTGGACGATCCTGCTGCTCACACGTAGCAAAATAGCTATTCATATCGATATGTACAATTATTTGCTGAGGTTGCTTATCTTTCATATTCTTATGGTATACGATTGTACACCTAATATCAAGTTGTTAAATAATCCTTTTTCCACAACAAAAAACCGCCTTATAAAGGCGGTTAAAGTTTAACCTAAGCCATTTCTTTACGAGCTTCTACATGAAGTTTTTTATGGAAAACAAATACCGAAATCGGAATAAGAAATGTTGCTATCCACCAATACATTGTTGTATAAACATCTCGCCCAGTTAAAGATGTAGTAATTACGAAGTCTGTAATTATTGTTACTATGAACCAAACAATTGCCAAAAAAATCGATTCAAAGTAATTAAGCGTACCCATACGCCTTACTACTGCAATTGTAATCAAAACCAACACTATATAAAACGCAATATTAATCATCATACTGCTCATGTTCATTGAATTGATGAAAAAAACTTTTGCCAAAACAAGTAAAACCTGTCCGGCAAAAGTTCCAATTAAAAGCGAAGCTATTGTCATTCTTTTACAATTTCTTTAACAGCGCTCTTAACCGTCTTCTTAGCTGGAGCACGTCGAGTAGTTTTCTTAGCAGCTGTTTTTTTCTTTTCAGTAGTTACTCTCAAAAAGTCTTCAAAACTCATGGAATCTACATCCGGAGCTACGACTTTTTCCGAAGACTTAGACGTCTTCTTAGCAACGCGCTTTACAATTGTTTTAGCTACAGATTTAGCAGCAGGTTTTGTTTGGGATTTAGCAGTAACTGTTACTTTAGTAGTTTCTGGAACATTCATGCGAGGCAAATCTGCAAATAGACTATCCTGTTTTTCGTGTTTCTTTCTCCAATTATGAGGAACAATAGCATGAAATAAACCTGCTTTAGCTTCTGCTTTTGCACCATAGACTGCTGAGTACCAATCCAATCCCAAAACTATTCCATACCATCCTCCAAAGAACAATGCTGCAAGCATAGTAAAGAAGTCCAAAGCTAGAATACCAGCTTCAGAAAGACCAAGGGAATAAGTTCCAAAATCCATTATCAATACCAAGTCGTACAG
>CAZGCV010000012.1:11635-15655 GCA_964524735.1 uncultured Candidatus Saccharibacteria bacterium
GCACGAACAAAGCTCGATGCAACATGGCAAAAAGAACCATGCCCAGTATTGAACAAAGAAAAAGATAGAGTGCTTTAGTTGCAACTTTTCTCATAGTTGGTTTTTATTTTAGCTTGTTTATTTCAGCTGACTCTAAAACTTTTCGAGCCGTTAACCTTACAATTATTATACCATATTTACTTTTCATTCCAAATGAATCGGTGGATAAAAAGCAAAATTTACATTCATCAAAACTATTTTATAGCCAAAATACTCTTCTTATAGCTATCTAAGTGATCCAATGCCACGCCTGTTCCCTTAGCCACGCACAATAACGGTTCTTCTGCTAAGTAGCAAGGCACGCCAACAGCTTGAGAAATATAGTGATCTAAGTTGCGAAGCTGCGCTGTACCGCCTGTCATAATCATACCCTTGTCGATAATATCACTGGCAAGCTCAGGAGGTGTATCTTGCAATACGATTTTAATAGCTCGAACAATTTCTTTAAGTTCTTCAGTAATTGCTTCTACAACTTCATTAGTAGACATAGTTACAGTTTTCGGCAAACCTGTAACATTATCCCGTCCTTTAATTTCCATAACTTCTTCTTCAGGAAGAGCCATTGCAGAACCGATTGTAATTTTAATTTCTTCGGCAGTACGGTCTCCTATTGCCAAACCATGCTTCTTGCGAACATATTCTACAATTGCAGCATCAAGCTTGTTTCCAGCTACGCGCGCAGAAGTTGAATTCACAATTCCTCCAAGAGAAAGAACAGCGACGTCAGTTGTCCCGCCACCCATATCTATAATTAAATTTCCACTTGCAGATGAAATCGGAATCCCGGCGCCAATTGCAGCTGCAACTGTTTCTTTTATTACAAAAGCAGATTTTGCGCCTGCAGCAACAGCTGCATCTATTACCGCACGACGTTCAGTAGAAGTAATACCTCCTGGAACAGAAATCATTACTTCTGGACGGAAGAAACGAACCTTACCCATAGCTTTGTTTATGAAATAACGAAGCATGGCTTCAGTCACTCGATAATCCGCAATAACCCCGTCTTTCATAGGACGACTGGCAACAATAGTTTCTGGCGTACGTCCAAGCATCTCTTTAGCTTCCTGACCCACGGCTAAAACGCGATTATCATCTAGTGAAATCGCTACTACAGTTGGCTCATTAATAACAATCCCCTTTTTAGGGAAATGAACCAGCGTATTTGCTGTACCTAAATCAATTCCTATCTTACTTTGAAACATATACATCTAATTATACAGCTCTTAAACAGCTTCAGCAATGGGTCAAAATGTGGTATAATTTAGGAACTTTACTTCGCATTTCTTTGCGTAATTATTATGAAAAAAACTACCAGATACTCACTGATCGCATTCGGATTCTTTATCTTTATAATTCTTGCTCCATTACTTGTGCTGTACGTTAGCGGTACAAGATTTAATTTAGACAGTCGAGACACTAGCAGCACTGGAATTTTTGACGCTAAAACAAACCCTTCTAATGCTACTTTGTTAATTGATGACAAAGAACACAGCAGCACACCAGCAATTGCCAGATTTCTAAATCAAGGTGAGTATTTGTTTACTTTACGAAAAGAAGGTTATTACAACTGGAATAAACGTTTACCTGTTCAATCAGGAGGTGTAACTTTTGCCCAGCAAGGCGTTGATCAAATTCAGTTAATCAAAAAGACAGCTCCGTTAATAATTGAACCAACTGGCGTTTCCAACTTCCGTTTGGTTGGTAGTACAATTTGGTATCCTCTTGGAAATACAATAGTTCGCACACCAGTGAATGACCCACAGAAAAAAACTGTTCTGGAAAATCTAAACATAAATGCAAAATACATGACACCGCTGCGCGACGGAAAGCATTTATGGATTCAAGCAATAGAAGGATGGTATATATTAAACACAGATAATAATTCTGCATTTCAGTTTCCATTCGCTACAACTCATATAGAAATGACTTCAAATGGATTAGCTATATTTGAACAGAACTCGGTTTTACAAAGCTACAACCCGACCACAAATGAAGCTAGTGACTTAGTCTCAGATATAAAAGCATTTGCAATGCTTGGCAACACTGGTTATTTTTTCAAGACTAACGGAGTAATCAGCAGCGCTGTTTGGAATGGCAGCTCCTTTGTTGATGAACAGCTGATTTTGAATAACATCCCTGTATCTCCTGATGAATCGGAATTAATCATTACAAACCGCAAAGAACTATTTTTAAGGAATGGGAAAAACACTTTATATAGAGTCGGACAAAGCCTTGAACTAATTGCTACGCAAATAGAATCAATTAATTTTGAACCACTAACAAATGAATTAAACTTTATTAGTTCTGGAGAAATGAGTTTTTACAACTTCATTAGCAACCGTCCTCAACTATTAACGCGCACCACTATTCCTAGTAACGCATTTTTGATTCATTCAAACATTGGTTACGGATTTATAGGAAACGCGAATGGTTTGGAGGCTATTGAAATTGATACGCGAGATCATCAAAACAGATATCAATTATTAAGCGGCAAACAAGTTTGGCAAATCGCAATGACATCAAATCAAAAAACCATCATTGCCTTGCAAGATGGTTCTCTGGTGATGTTAGAAATACGAAATTAATTTTTTGCTTCGTGCTCGTCTAATGCTTTGTTTACCATAGCATCAGCTTCCTTGTTGTACTCGCGGCGAACATGAACAAAATTATATTTATTAAATTTGTTAAGCAGCTTAACAACTTTTGCAGCCAGCTCCTGAAGAGCTGGTTGTTTTATTTTGTACAAACCAGTCATTTGTTTAACAATCAACTCAGAGTCCATTTGAATTTTAACCTCAGTTGCTCCAAGGTTAGCAGCCTCTTCTAACGCTTTTACCAACGCGCTATATTCCGCTACGTTATTTGTAGTTTCTCCAATATAACTCCCGTGAGAGTAAATCAGTTCACCTGATTCGTTTTTAATTACCAACCCAATAGCAGCTGCGCCAGGATTACCTCGAGACCCGCCATCTGTATTAATTATTAATAGTTTACTCATTTGTTTGTTTTGTTAGTTCTTTAATTGGCTCAGATTCCACTTCAGCAAAATGCACATCTAGAAGCCTCATCTTCAATTTCTTATTACCATTCCATGAATCAGCCATCAATTCTCCTGCAATAGAAATCTTATTCCCGAAATCCAATTTTGGAGCCAAGTAAGCCATACTGAATCCAATACAATCCAATGTAGCATCCCCTAAAACTACCTGCATTTGCAAGTGCTGCTGAGTTGCGCCAACAGTACGGAAACTTGCAATGCGGACATCTTCTAAAGAAAACAGTGGTCTTGTATTTCCTGCTCCATACGGCTCCAGATTCTCTATATCACTATACACTGCCAAAGTAAGATCTAATTCAGACAACTGTGCATCAATCTGTAAACTCGGTACACTTTCGGGAACAGGATTATCTTCAGCATAGCGGATTATATCTGCATACAAAGATTCCAACTCCGAAGTTTTTGCCGTTAATCCAGCTGCTTGTTTATGGCCGCCAAACTTAACCAAATGACTTTGAACAGCTTTAAGGCATTCAACCATATTGAATTCAGAATTACCGACTCGAGCTGAACCAGTACTTTCTATTTCACCTTTTTCTAAAATAATTGTCGGCTTATTATAAATTTCCGCAATACGCCCCGCAACAATACCAACCAACCCTTTTGCCCAACCGTCACTATAAAGCAATAAAACTTTACGATTACCAAGCAACTCCGCCTGTTCTTTAGCTTCTGAAACTATTCTGTTTGTCATGTCACGTCGACGACGATTGATATCTTCCAAACGATTTGCCAAAGTTATAGCTTCAGCAAAATCTGTAGAAGTAAGTAAAGCCAAAGCTACATCTGCATGTTCCAACCGACCAGCTGCATTAATGCGCGGTGCGATAGTAAAACCAATAGTCTGACTATCTGGAATATCTTTTTTCAAATCAATACCTGCATTTTCTCCGAATGCCCAAGTCCTGTTCTGAGGGAGTGTA
>CAZGCV010000012.1:15665-19798 GCA_964524735.1 uncultured Candidatus Saccharibacteria bacterium
AGCTGGCGAAGTCCCAGCCACTTTGTCTTTTGTAAAACCTTTAACCCAAACTTCACTAAAATTCTATTTTCACCTAACAAAGAATGACAGTCAGCAACTGTTCCTATTGCTACTAAATCTAGCAACCACTTATCCCATTCTGGCTGATAATCTTCAACTGAAATACCTTTTTGGGTAATTACTTTTTCTGGATTCATCAAAAGTGCTTTTGCAAGCTTATATGCAACACCCACACCTGTGATCTGATCATCTGGATAAACCTCATTTGGATTCTTTGGATTTACTAACGCATACGCTTGTGGAATATCGCCGGTGATTTCGTGGTGATCTGTAATAATTAAGTCAATATTATTTGATTTACAAAATTCAGCTTCAGCAACAGAGTTAGTTCCACAGTCAACTGTAATAACTAATTGAATTCCGCGTTCTTTTATTTTCTGAAATGCTTCCAGATTTAAACCATACCCCTCTTTAAACCGATCAGGAACATAACTTTCTACTTCTACATTTAAATATCGAAAAGTCTGCTGTAATAAAGCATTGGCAGTAACAGCATCAGCATCGTAGTCACCGTAAATTAAAATCTTTTCCCTATTTTCAATTGCCTGCCAAATTCTGTCTACTGCAACCTGCATTTCCGTAAACAAATAAGGATCATATAAATTATGATAATCTGGATTCAAAAACCATTCTACGCGATCAGCAGAATGTACGCCGCGGGAATACAACAACTGCACTATTAAAGAGCGCAATTCCGGAAATTGCTCAAGAATATCACGAGGAACTGGTTCGGTAAATTTCCACTCTTTAGCCATGTAGGCATCATAACAGACTCACAAAGAGCTGGCTACTTTAGCGAGTTCAATAGACTCACACCGTTCATTTCTGTAGGTTTTTGCAGTCCCATTAATTCTAGAATAGTCGGAGCAACATCTGAAGCCACACCAACAGGAACATGACTGGAAAGAGATAGATAATCTCGAGTCTTTGGTGGATTAATTTCAAATTCTTTAGCCACCAAAATAAAAGGTACAGGACTAGTAGAATGTTCTTTGTCTATTTCGCCTGTCTTTAAGTTAATCATTGATTCAATGTTCCCGTGGTCTGCAGTGATAATTAAAGCAGCTCCAACCGACAGCACTGCTTGCGCAATTTCATGCAAAAATCTATCTATGTACTGCACCGCTTTAATTGCAGCTTGTAAATTTCCAGTGTGTCCTACCATGTCTGGGTTTGCAAAATTAGCAAGATAAAAATTAAAATCTTCGTTCTTAATTTTATCGATTAAGATTTCTGTTAACTCAGCACCGGACATTTCCGGATGCATTGCATAATTTTTATTATTCTCTGGACTGGAAACGATTTTACGTTCTTCTTTAGGAAAAGGATCACTTGCACCGCCGTTAAAAAATGATGTAACGTGCGCATACTTTTCACTCTCAGCAATATGAAACTGAGACATCCCCTGCTTGGATAAAAACTCTGCTAAATTATTTTGCAGATTAATCGAAGGAAAAGCCACGTGCACTGGCAAACCAAAAAAATATTCTGTCATAGTTACAAAAAACAGATTATTCAACGGCGCATGTTTATTGGGAATATCCATTATTTCCGGCTTCACAAAAGCTTCTGTTAATTGCAAAGCCCGATCGGAACGATAGTTAAAAAAAATACACGCATCGTTATCTGAAATTTTTGCAACTGGATGCATTCCTGACTGACCTTCCTCACGAACAATAATCGCTGTTGGAGGAATCATTTCGTCGTAAATATTCTGATTATAAGAATTCAAAATTGCGTCATCTGCACTATCTGCGGCAACTCCTGCGCCATTTACCATTGCCTGGTACACCATCTCAGTCTGATCCCAATGTTTAGCTCTATCCATCGCATAAAACCGCCCTGTTACAGTAGCTATTTTACCTACACCTATTTCTTCTATTTTTCTGTGAATTTTTTTTACAATATCAAAAGATTCTTTTTCAGGACTGTCACGACCATCGGTAAACATATGTATATAAACTTCTTGGACACCTTGCTCAGATGCAACACCTAACAAAGCATACAAATGTTCTTCACTACTATGCACACCACCACCGCTAACCATTCCCATTAAGTGTAGTTTTGAGTTATTTTTCTTTACATGATCACAAGCATCAATAAATGCCTGATTCTTAAAAAAACTTCTGTCTTGAATAGCAGCATTAATGCGCGGTAAATCCTGACCCACAATGCGTCCAGCACCGATGTTTAAATGCCCCACTTCTGAATTCCCTACTTCTCCCCATGGCAAACCAACAACAGGACCTGCTGCCAGCAAAGAAACTGTTGGATAGCACGCTACCAACTGATCCAGCGAACGCGGTTCCGCCAAAGCAATAGCATTACCATGACCGTAAGAAGCAACGCCGAATCCATCCAACACAACAAGAACTACTTTTTTGTATGGCGGAAAGTTCATGATTTTGAATTAATCTCTATTTCGATTTGCATTAACCGATTATACTTTGCCAATCTTTCTCCTCGGGATAAACTTCCAGCTTTTATATAATCTGCTCCGCAAGCCACAGCCAAATCGGCAATGAAATCATCTGCTGTCTCCCCGCTTCTGTGCGAAATAATTACCTTGTAATTATATTTTTTTGCCAACTTAATTGCAGCTGCTGTTTCCGATACTGTTCCAATCTGATTTAGCTTAATTAAAACAGCATTTGCTATACCTGAAATAATTCCATTTTCAATACGCTGCGTATTTGTAACAAATAAATCGTCGCCAACCAAAACTGTTTTATGTCCAAGTGCATCAGTTAGTTTTTGCCATCCAAAAAAATCATCCTCTGCGCACCCATCTTCGATAATTTGCAAACCGTACAATTCAATCCACTGCTGATAAAGCTTGTAAATACTTGCTGGCTTGTAATGCTTACGGTCAGCTTTTAGGCTGTAAATTTCTTTGTCTGCATTAAAAAATTCACTGGCAGCTGCGTCGATCCCTAAAGCAAAATCTTTCCCAACACGAAAACCCGCAGTTTTAATTGCTGCGGTTAAAGCGAGAAGTGCTTTTTTATTTGAACCGATTTTTGGAGCGAATCCACCTTCATCACCAACGCCAATACTCAAACCCTTTTTAAGAAACTGTTTTTTTAATTCACGAATAACAGTGTGAGATTTTTCAATCTTAGACGCAAAGGTTCCTTTCAAAGGAATGATAAAAAATTCTTGAATATCTAAACCAGAATCAGCATGAACACCGCCGTTAATAACATTAAGAAGTGGTGTTGGAAGACTTTGTTTACCAAAATTATATTGCGAAGCCAAATGCTTATACAATGGTTTATTGTTTAATTTTGCAGCCAAGCGAGCGCAAGCCATTGAAACAGAAAGTATTGCATTTGCTCCTAATCGAGATTTATTTGCTGTTTTATCGACAGAAATCATCAACTCATCTAAAGCTGCTAAATCTGCTACAGATTTACCTTTTAAAACCCTAGCTATGGTTGTATTAACATTCTTACAAGCTTTTTTTACACCCAATCCTGAATAGCGTTTCTTATCGCCATCGCGCAACTCCAAAGCTTCATGTGTACCAGTAGAAGCGCCACTAGGAACGCTGGCAGTGGCAAAAACATCGCCCACCCAGACAGTAGTTTCCACTGTTGGATTACCACGACTATCTAAAACTTCCCTAGCTTGTATTCTGGTTATATTCTTCTTCATTTTTATTTCAGATGTATGCTATATACTTGAAGCATGAAAAAGAAAGTGATATCTGTGGTGCTGTAATCGCGGATTGTTCTGTGCACAGAGCATTTCGCGAAAGCAGTCCATTATCAGAAATCGTTTTCTTTTTCTTTTTTTGTTTTTATATCAAAAAAGCAGTTTTAACTGCTTTATTATACCATATTTTTACCATCAAATACAACTAAGCCTTAATTACTTTTTTAAAGCTTTAATACCTGGAAGATCTTTACCTGAAAGATACTCAAGCATGGCACCACCACCTGTTGAAACATGGTCAATATAATCCTGCTGATGAGCCTGGCGAATAGCAGCAACGGTCTCGCCTCCACCAGCAACACCAAAAGTCTTTCCTTTACTTACAGCACCAACCACTCGCGCCAAAGCCATAGTAC
>CAZGCV010000012.1:19808-22352 GCA_964524735.1 uncultured Candidatus Saccharibacteria bacterium
AAAAAGAAAAGGTTTTTTTTCAAAATAACCTAAAGGACCATTCCAACAAATAGTTTTGGCTTTTTTCAAAACCTTAGAATACTCTAAAATTGCCTTAGGTCCAATATCGCAAATTTTTTCAGTTGGTTTAATATCGTATCGGTTTTTAACAATCGCAGTTTCTTTTGGATTATTTGTATCGAATACTGCGACATCTTTAGGTAGTATTATTTTATCTTTAAAATTTCGCAAAAGCTGCCAAGCTAGTTTTTCGCTTTCTTTTTCAACAACTGATTGCCCGATCTCCAAACCTTCTGCTGCAAAAAAAATATTAGCCAAACCGCCGCCAAGTAAAATATGGTCTGCTTTTCTTCCTAAAGTTTCTAAAATTTTTGCTTTATCGGAAATTTTAATTCCACCCATCATCAATACAAAAGGAGCTTTGGATTTAGTCATAACGTAGTCCAAATTTTTTATTTCCTTTTCCAAAAGCGGACCTGCAAATGACGGAAGTTCTTTTGTAATTGCAACAATAGAAGCTGCTGCACGATGAGCTACTGCAAACGCATCACCAACATACACATCGCCCAAAGAAGCTAAAATTTTTGCAAACTCTTTACTGTTTTCATCTTCGCCTTTATAAAAACGGAGGTTTTCCAAAACAGTAACATCTTTTGCTTGCATATTTTTCACTGCATCCTGAACTTTGCTCGTCGTTACATCACCATGAACAAAAACCACATGCTCAATTGGATAAGTCACGCTTTGATTTTCAGTTTCAACAAATTTGTATTTCATCAGCTTAGCCAAGCATTGAACCATTGGTCGCAAAGAATATTTCTCAACCCGCTTACCTTCCGGTCTTCCAGCATGAGAAAGGATGACAACCTTAGCTCCGTGTTTGCGCAAAAATTCAATTGTAGGAACAATAGATTGAACGCGAAAAGTGTCTAATAATTCACCTCGTTCATTAATTTGCTCGTTTAAATCTACCCTGAGCAACACGGTTTTACCTTTTATATCTCCAGATTTTAGGAAGTTATAAGCCATTTTCTATACTTAATTGACTTTGTATTAATTTTATGGTAAAATAATAAAAATTCTACGGAGGTAATTTAATGCGATGTCAGAGAATTTTAATGTCTTAGCAGAAAAAGTTGAAGAATCTGGTTTTCCAAAAGCAGTCAGTCGTTTGAAAATTTGGTTAATCGCAACCGCTATTTTTTTATTAGCAATCATCCTTTTGATAATTTCAAAAGTTTTAGCTAATTTGAACTACATAGAATTATCAACCTTAATCCTTTTACTGGGAGGGTTTACATTAGCTGCATCAGCAGCAATCGCATTATACGCTTAGCTACAAGCTTGGCCCAAAAACTCGAGAAAACAAATCTTGAGTTTTTTATTTTATACTCTTCCCTACCAAAACAACTTCCTCAACCAAACGATTTGAATAACCAAATTCATTATCATACCAAGCAACAACTTTAACAAAATCCCCGTCTACGACTTGCGTAAGAGAAAGATCAACAATACAGCTTGCAGGATTTCCAACAATATCACTCGACACCAAAGGCTCGTCACTCACAACCAGCTTCCCTTTAAATAAGGGGTGATTACTTGCATCTATAAAAGCCTGATTCACCTCTTCAACTGTAACTTTCTTTTTAATTAATACTGCGAAGTCAGACAAACTACCAACAGGAGTTGGTACACGAAAAGCAACGCCGTTAAACAATCCTTTCAGATCTGGGATCACTTCTGTTGCACTAATTGCAGCACCGGTTGATGTTGGGATAATATTCACGGCAGCAGCACGAGCACGACGAAGATCAGTGCTCTTTCCTCCAGGAGGAGGACCATCAACCAAATTTTGCTCAGCGGTATAACTGTGAATTGTGCTCATCATCATTTTTTCAATGCCGAACTTGCCATGAAGTACAGCAGCGACTGGAGTAATACAGTTTGTCGTGCAAGATGCATTACTAATGATTGCCTGATCTTTATACTGATCTTCATTTACACCGAGAACAATAGTTTGTGTGATTCCTTCATCTTTTGCGGGTGCAGAAATTATTACGCGCTTTGCCCCAGCTTTCAAGTGACCAGAAGCTTGTTCGCTGTCTGTAAAACGTCCAGTACTTTCCATAACAACTTCAACACCCATTTTACCCCATGGCAAATTAGCTGGTTCTTTTTCTGCAGTCACCAGATATTTTTTTCCATCAACAATAACATGATTATCGTCTGCGCCTACTTCATGATTAAACTTGCCGTAATTGCTATCGTATTTCAGAAGATGCGCCAAAACAGCCGGACTAGTTAAATCGTTAATTGCGACTATTTCCAGTTCCGGATTTTCAATTGCTATTTTAAATGCTTGGCGACCAATGCGACCAAAGCCATTAATGCCAACTTTTATTTTTTTTGCCATATATTTTTGTTTTAATTTCTATTACTGGACTGTTACCTGTAGCTACTTTACGCTCGCCGAAGTTTCTTCTACATCAATTTGATAGCGTTGAGAACGAAGAGTACCATCATTATGCTGACGTTTTTCATTCT
>CAZGCV010000012.1:22362-24224 GCA_964524735.1 uncultured Candidatus Saccharibacteria bacterium
AAATTGAACGTATTCGGAATTAGTTAAAGTTGCTTGGCGCCAATACAAAATAGCGCCAAAAGCAATGATGCCGCAAAAAATTAAACCGAAAAATCTTAATCTTATATTTTTTTCAGAAAGTCCTGAACCTTGTATTCCCATATATTTATTATACTATACCTTAACTATATTCTGCGTTTTAAACGCTTTAATTTTTTTAATCGCTGCCTGCTTAACTCCTTCAATAGCTGGGTTGAGAAATTTTCGTGGATCAATCTCATCTGGATGAGAGGCCAAAAATACCCTTAATTCATGCGTGAACCCAATTCTCAGTTCTGTATCAATGTTTATTATAGAAATACCTGCCTGAATCGCTTGCTGAATTACATCTTCTGGAACACCGCTAGCGCCGTGTAAAACTAATGGAACATCTGGCACAGCTTCGCGAATTTTATGAATTCGATCAATGTCTACATGAGCTTGTACTTTTCCAGACATTTTAATAACTCCATGGATAGTACCGACTGAGCTAGCTAAAGTATCTACACCAGTTGATTCATAAAACTTTTTAGCTTCATCTGGCTCTGTAAGCAATGCTTCAGCTTCGGACACAGAAACCCAATCTTCACTCCCGCGCATTCTTCCTATTTCCCCTTGTACCCAAGCTCCTTCCTTATGAGCAAACTCTACCATTTCTTTTGTATCACGAACATTTTCCTCAAACGATAATCCAGAATGATCTATCATTACAGAAGAATAACCAAGTTCAATACCTCTCTTTAAAAGCTCTGCGTCTTTACCATGATCCATATGCAGCGCGATTGGTACTTTTGCTTTTATAGCTAAAGTTGCCATGATCTCATACAAAGTTTCGAGTCCTGCATATTTAATTGCACCTTCACTAGTTTCAAGAATAACTGGAGTTTGCATTTCCTCTGCAGCAGCAATAATACCCAAAGTTGTCTCTAGGTTCATTGTATTAAACGCTGGATAAGCAAACTTGCCGGAGACTAAAGATTCTCCGGCATCGTTCTTTGGAAATAATTCTTTAATGTGTACTAACATTTAATCTTTCTTTTTCCCAACCATTGCCGCAACTTTAGATTTTATTTTTTCATTATCCAAAGTTATGGCTTTATATGATTTCATCTTACGAAGCTTGCTTTCGATTTGAGATTTAGTCAGTAACCCTTCTTGTGGTCCGATTTTCATAACTACATTACCAGCATTAACAGGACCCCATTGCAATGCTTCACTATGTGGTTTACCTAAAGCCAAAGCCGCAACATAAGCAGTTGTAAAACTATCGCCTGCACCGGTTGCCTCTACACGAGGACCAGGAAATTCAGGAATATAATAATACCCTTCTTCGCTGTAAGAATATGCACCCTTGCGACCATCAGTAAGAACAACAGCTTTTGGACCAAGCTGACACAAGCGACGACATAATTCTTCTGGATCAGCAACATCACCAACCCAGCTTTGTGCTTCTTGAACATTTAAAGAAAGCAAAGCAGTGCGTTCCAATAAAATTTTGTTAATCTTTACGCCTTTACGTAACTGAAAAGTACCTGGATTAAAGGCAAGCTGTGCGCCAGTTTTATCTAAGTATGCAGCAAGGTCTTTGTAAATCTTCTCAAAACCTGCAGCCATACTTGTAAGATAAACCCATTTAGCTGGAGCAAATTTTGGCAATTTATATTTACGATGTTCATGATAAACCAAAATAGTACGCTCACCTTCGTAAGAAATTACAGTTGAGGCGTTAGTCGGATGCTTATCATCAATAACAATATATTCAGTATCTACTTTTTCTTTTTTCAACTTATGTAAAATCTCACGACCGCCTGTATCATCTGCAAAAATAGCATAGTAAGCGGTTT
>CAZGCV010000013.1:0-8602 GCA_964524735.1 uncultured Candidatus Saccharibacteria bacterium
AGGTATTTTACAGCTACTGTAATTTTACCATTTATTACTTCAGTTATAGGAGAATTTTTCAACAACGTAGCGATTGGGCTATTTTCTGTTTTTATTCGAGTGATAACCTGAGGCCACCAGCCCTGAATTTCTTCAATTGTAATACTCTCGTCTAATTCCCTTAAATCTTGATCTTCTTCTAACTGACTTGCTTTTCTGCTTTGCACAACTGGTTCTTCTGAAGTTTTTTCAACTTCTACAATCTCTGTTACTGTAGACGAAGCTGCTGGAGCAGCAACCGCAGAAACTTCAGATTTTATGGGAGCTGATTTACCTGAAGTAGACTGAACAGGAATGGATTCTTGAGCCTGAACCCCATGCAAACTCGCTTCAATACTTGCCAACAACAACGGTAAATCTGGCGTTGGGGCTTGAGAAATTTCTTTATACGAACGCAAAAACAAACGCACAATAAACATTAACTTCTGTACAGATAGCGATTGGACTTGCTCTTTGAAAACATTATCTGTGTTTTTTGCATCACCAGTTAACTTAGAATTTAAGATTTCTCGTAAATATTGTAAAACACTTCTGTTAACGGTGGCTGGATCAGCACCACTGGCAAAAGTTGATTCAAAAAATTCAGGCAAACTAGAAGCATCATGCGTAATAATTTTTGCAACTAAAGTTTGGACAGTTTCAATAGGGGTAACTCCCAAAAGACGCTGCGCATCTTCTAAAGTCATTTTATCGCCCAAAGAAGCAATCATATTTAATTTAGATAGCGCATCACGCATACTGCCCTCGCTCTGATCGACAATTGCATTAAGTACGCCATCTGGCAATTTAAGCTTTTGATCTTTAGCTATAGCCTCTAAAGCAGGCAGCATGTCAGGTTGAACAATACGCTTAAAATCATAGCGCTGAGTTCTGGAAATAATAGTTTCCGGAACTTTTTCAATATCTGTTGTAGCTAAAATAAACAACGCATGAGCTGGTGGTTCTTCCAAAGTTTTAAGCAATGCGTTAAAAGCTGCTTTGGAAAGCATATGAACTTCATCAACAATAAAAACTTTATTTTTCATTGTCGTAGGTCTAAACTGAGCATGTTCTATTAATTCACGAACATTGTCTACACCAGTATGAGAAGCTGCATCGATTTCAATTACATCTAAAGAATTTCCTGCTGTAATAGCCTGGCAAACATCACACCGACCACAAGGATCACCTTTCTTTAAATTCAGACAATTCGCAGCCTTAGCCAAAAGACGAGCAATAGTAGTCTTTCCTACTCCGCGACTTCCAGTAAACAAATAAGCATGCGCTAGCTCGCCTGCTTCTGATGCATTCAAAAGAGTCCTGGTAATTGATTCCTGACCAACCACTTCGCTAAATCTTTGAGGTCGGTATTTTTGATACAAAACAGCCATAATATGTTAATTATAACATAGTCGATTTTAGCCTTGATTTAAACTTGATGGCATCAAAAAACCGCTCATAAATGAGCGGTTTTAAAAATAATTTAGCGTTTAAATACTATTAACTTATAACCGACAAAGTTCCAAATTAACGAGAATACCGTTGCCAAAATCTTAGCTACATTTTTAATGGTATCGGCATTAACATACATTTCTAGTCCTGGTGTAATAACATGACTTGCTAGCACGATTATTACGCTATTTATAGCCAATCCAATTAAGCTGACAATCAAAAAAGCTGCGAATTGTGTACCAGCTCCTTCATGCTTACCAAATGAAAGACCAAATGCTCTCCAAAGAATTAATTCTATTATTACAAATGCTGCAAGCACCATTAAGAAGAACACGTTTGATGCGCCAGCTGCAGCTGCTAGAATTACCGCGGCAAAAGCAGCAAAACCCAAACCGCCTACCATCATCAGTCTAAGAGCGTTTTGGAATACAGAAACACCGCTACCTTCAGAGAAAGTCCATGCACGATTCCAAATATAGCTCTGGATAATAGCCGCGCTAAAACTGATTACATTCAATACTCCCAGAGTAACACCTGAAGTCACATCAAAAGTTTTAGTGACATAATTCAAAATTATAAAATCAAGTGCTGTATTCAATGCGCCGATTGCGGCAAATCGAAGAAGCTGGATAATCACTGGACGAGCCTTTAGAAAGGTCGTAATGCGATCATTCAGCGTAAGTGTAGTTGTTGCTATCACGGTTTTTAAATTAATATTTATTAAAAATAGGTACGTTTAAAAAAGCTAAAATTCTTCCTTAGCTTCTTCGTTTGCAAAACTGCTTGGAGCTTCCATGTCTTGGTGAATATCTTCCCCAGTTGCAAAATCACTTGATGATTCAGAATCTGAACTTGCCGCTCCGCGCTTAATTACATGTTCAACAGCTGCCCATTCGGAATCTGTATCTTGAGGCAAAACAATTGTTACTTCATCGCCTGCATCAGCTTTAAAGTAAGTTAAAGACGCTAGTAAAACTTTATAAGCTTTACCATCTGCCAAAACTTTATAATCGCCTTTTTCATCTTGCATTAACAAGCCCATAACTTTACGGCGTTCAACTGGACTGATTTGTTTGTAAATAAATGAGCCGTCTTCTGCGATTGTAAGTTTAAGAACATCGCCTTCAACAAGCTTGCTTTTAGACGCATAGTTAGCAGGAACCGGGTATTGTTTACCTTCTGGTCCAATCATATTCCGTCCATCAAAAACACCTTCAATGATTTTATCGCCCACTGAAGTTCCTAAAGCATTTGCTTTTTCAAATACTGCTGAAGAATTACCACGACTAGCAGGAGCCAAAGCACCACCTTCGCGAAGCAGTTGTTTTGCGGACTGGATATTTTTTTCCGCCGCGTCTATCATCTGCATTACCAAAGCTAAATTAGCTGATTTGTCCATAAATTGAAAGTTTCTTTATTTTTGTTTTACCTTTTTGTTTAGGTTTCGATAGTTTTTATCTATGGATAGATTATACCATAAAGCATGAAAAAGGCAAATAAAAAACTGCCCTAAAAATCTAGGGCAGCAAGGTTCATCAGAGCTTACGCTGCTGATATCAAAGAGTCAATCAAATCATTATTGAAAATGGTTTTATACATGATCAGTAATGTGATTTGTTCCATAACAGCCTTACCTTTTTCTGTTTGGTCGAATAACTTCTTCTTCATCTCTTCAAAAGTTTTTTGAAGTTCAGAAATTGAATTAGTGTGTTCGTAAGATAAATCCATCACAGTATTAGTAGATTGCACTTTAGATTTAACTGATCTCGATAAATTATCAATCAAATAACTTTGCCATTCTTCACTAATCACAAATTGATGATTTTCCAACTTAAATTGGTAAGCGATGCGCACAATTTCGAGTAAACCCTCAATGTTTGCACTACCAATTTTTGGGATTACCACATCTCCTAAAATAGCAGCAATCGCGTTAGCGTTATGATTTTTAACAAATTCACTACAATTCTTGTAGGAATCAGATAAATTAACTGGGAAAACCACAGAATTAGGAACATACCCATTTCCATTTACAGCCACAGCAGATGATTTTACTGTTACGCCAGATACTGAATCATTTGGCAATGATTCTATTACAGATTCGCTAAGAATATCCTGTGGAGCAGAACTAGCAATAACAACTTGAGCTTGTTGTCGCCCAAGAGCAACTGCATTCAACCTAGTCTCAGACTTAACCTCAAGATCGCGAAGACCTTTTATGACAGGATGAGACATAGGAGGATACTTAACAGGTATTTTTTCTATGCCCGCAGCACTTGGTCTTTCCCTAGTTAACAATGCGAACATAGTAGACAAATGATCTGGTAAGTAAGAACCAAATTTCACTGGTAATAGACTCGCTCCACCATTCAAATGTCTTTTGACATATGGATGATCCTTAACAGCCTCAATGACCACTCTAGCATAAGGAGCTGGTAAACCACCAGTTATCCCTAAAACCAAGGTGCTGAATTTCCTATCGTCCTCATCTTTATCGGAAACAAATGTTTCAATTTTGAACGGACTATCAATAAGTAATTCTCGCGCCCTTTGAGCTTCTGTTGCCAAAATTTCTTCGTCAGGATTAATGTCGACTCCACATATACTTAGAAGACCACCTGGACCAGAAAAGATACTACCTTCTAGCTTGCTTTCGTCTATCTGAGTTCTATGCGTGACCATCAGTAACAAAGTTCTTAAAGCATGAGAAAGCACATAATCTATGCGATTATAAGACTCAACCATACTAAGCTGATTATTCCAAATACTCTTCTTTGTAAAATGAGCGTTATCTGCGATTAATGCCCACACAGGAGTCTTATCAAGCTCTGCTAATTGTGCAGCCTGAAACTTCTCATGCACTGGATCCATTTCCTCTTGCGAGGAAAGTAGAAACACTGGCATAACCCAAGTATCTGCATCTATAGCGGATTTAATCAACTGCATAATTGCAGAAGAACCTGTATTACCAGATCCACAAGTTGCAACAGGAAGGTATAAATGAGTGTCGCTCATATATGTCTTGGCTGTTGGTAAATAATTAGCAATTGCGATTTCTCCTGATTTTAAATCAGGACAACCTTTGCCTTTAATGAAGTCTTCAGCCATCAAATCCCATTGAATTGAATCTAAAACATTGACCCCAGAATGCTCTTGCTGGACCTTTGTTATAGCCTCATATGCATCATGCAGAGAATTAGCATGAGTATTTGCGAAAATAAACTTAATTGTTTTCCCATATAAATATGCTGCTTCTGGCTCTATCTTTGATAGCTCATTGAGCCACCAAAGCCAACTGCTAATCATCCTCACTATAGAATTACCAGCACCAGTTCCAATGGCATGAATAGTCATGACGTTATCTCTTGAAGATTGCTCTTGCAATCCTTCCCCCCGATTTCCTATTTTAAACATTTTATCTCCTTATTTTATAGAAAAATCTGAAGCAAGGTCATCAACTAAAATATTAGTGAATAATTCCCCCTTCGTATTTAACTGACAAATTATACTAATAATTTGTCATTTTGTCAATAATATAAGGGGTTAATTTTTATAACTTTATACTTGTCAAAATTCAATAAAAACTGTATAATAATGTATTCTCAAGTTAATTCTGGAGAATGAATAAAAATCAAATATGGAGGAAATATGAATAAACTTCAAAGCAGTATTTTGACGATACTGTTGATATTCAGCATTGGATTATCAGCATTACCGCAATCAAATACTCAATTACAAAAGGATGAACCGGTCAAAAAAACCCCTGAAATGGTAAAAGTGAAAATTAACCAAAAGGGAGAAATTACTACTGAAGACGGCAAACCTGTAAACTATCGACTGTTCGCTTCTCTAAAACATGATTCTTCTGGGAAGAAACCTTTGCAAAAAGGCAAAGCCAGACTAAGACCTGCTGAAATGTATTTAGATAAAAAGCTATTAGATGGCAATGAAATTTCTAACAAAAATTCAGATGCTTATAAAGCCTATCTCAAATACATTAAAGCCGAACGAAAAGTCGCAACAGGTATTAAGGCGAAGAGAAATACGCCTCGTGCTCAAGTCTCAAAACCAAAAACACGAATCCTGGAACCTAAAGGCTCGCAAACTTCAGTCACTAACACCAATACTGCGATTACTGATATCGAACAAAGACTTGCGTCTACTGAAAAAATCAATGAAGCTCAAGCTAGTAAAATTCAAAACCTTGAAAGCCAGGTTAAAAACCTTCAAGCTGAAATTGAAAGTTTAAAAAAAGCTAAAAACGCAAGTTCTTCCGAAACTAATACTGATAACACGCAAGCTGGAACCAATATATTTGGAAGTATGATGACTTGGCTCAAAAATAATTGGCAGATAATTGCTTTAGCCTTATTACTTTTAGTCACAATAGTTCTGGTTATATGGCAAAAGAATAACTTGATGACCAGGCTTAAATTATGGAAACTAAAACGAAAACAAGGAACGTCAATCAATCCTAGTTTAGTTAGCGAACCTCATTCAGACCAAGGACCTTCTGGCAAAAGAAACAATTTTGTGATTGGTAATCAAAATGTTGTCAAACCAACATCAAAGTCAACAACTGACCCATTAGCAACAAAAGTCGAAGCCGCGCAAGATCCGACCATCACTGTCGTTACCCCAAGGGCTGTAAATCAAAATCCTGATGATAAAAAATCTGACGAAAGCAAAAAAGACAGCAAATAACAGTTAGGTTTTTAAAGTCAAGAATCAAGAAATTTTGAAGTTTAAAGAAGTGCAAATTAAAATTTAAAACATCATATATATCATACTATCATAGCTATCATACCTATTAATAAAATTTTAATTACGCACTCGAAACTATTAACCGATATTTATCAAATGTCGGTTTTTATTTAGTTATTTTTAATATAACTAATTTGTTATTATCATAAACGGAAAAAGTTTTTGCATTTACATCCCTCGATAAATAATTCAATATATTAGGATTCCTAATCTTATCAACTAAGACATATTTAGCTTTTAAGTCTTGAGTTATTACTTTGTGCAGTTGCTCATACGACTCCCATTTATTTAAATCATCATCCACGATCAAGCGCCATTTCCAGTATTTTTCTTTATCATGAATATACATAAATGTTGGATCCAACCCAAGAATATAATAATTTTTACTATTAAAATAAAATAATTGTGGGAACTGATCCCACTGAGTGTTTAAAACAATATCCCCTGCTTCACTATTTTCACTCAACCATTGAGATGCTTCTTTATACTCTTGAACCGATTCTCCGGATATTAAAGACTCCTCTACACTACTAATAGTGTAATATCCAAAACCAATAAATATTACTGCTATTAATAAAACAGCTATCTTTATCTGCCACATTCGCCATACTCGAACAAAGCTTTCCCAGCTAATTGCGGAAATATAACTTTGCAGCGTTACAGCAGCAGATAAAATTGCAAATGGCACCCAATATTCAACAAACCTGCGATGCCATAAAGTTAAACACATTAAACCAATTGCAGTAATTTGCAACCACATGGTTAATGTTTTGTTTTTTGCTGACTTCAAGTCTTTCACAGATGAACAAATAAACAGGCTAAGACTGAAGAGCCAAACAAATAGCACTAACACATTTGATTTGATAAACCAATTAAGATTAAAAGGCAGCCATTCATTTCCGGCGGGGACTTCCAATCCAGCACCTAAACCAGTGCGAAACAACTGATCGTAAATTAAAGTCCACAAGTTATGACTTTGTGGATGTAAAAGCATTCCTAATAAAATTCCAATCAAGGATGCCATCAACGGTAAAAATGCCTTTAGCCAAACCTTATAGGAAAGACTTTTTTGCGAAATGATTTCCGATACCCCATAGGCTCCAAGCAGCAATGGCACGCAAACAAAACCTCCGTAAGTCCAGACGAAAATACCAGAGGTAAAAATAACACCAAACAAAGCCATCAGGTTTTGTTTTTTATGATGCGAATAAATTAACAGTGTGATTACACAAAGCAGAGCTAAAGATACTGTATTAGCTTTAACTAAATTTATTCTAAATAAAAAATCAATAGAGCCAACCAGCATAACCAAAACCCAAAACCATTTATGTTGGATTTTGTATTTTTGTAACACTGCTGTAAAAGCAATTATAAATATGAGACCGAATACCACAATCGAAATTGGCAGTTTTTCTATTGTATTAAATGGAGCGAGTAACCAGTGATACAAATAGTGCTGATTAGCATATCCTTCATTCCATGTCGTAAAATAGAGCCATGGAAAATTCTGACTTTCGTCCCATGATTTGATTTCACCAGAAACCAGCATTTGAGAACTGCGGGCGTGATAAAAACCATCCGGATCAGAAAAGTGACCACGGGCATGGTATTGCATAGCAGCAAAAATTACTAAACCTAAAAACAGTACTGGAAACCAAACCCAGAAGGTTGTATTTTTTAACAACTTAATCATTTAACTTAGATCGATCAATTTTATAAATTTTTACATCTGGGTTTTCGTAAACAATCTTTAGATAATCTCGATTTCGCTCATTCACACCTCCAAATGATCTAACCTCTTCATTCTCAAATATATAACCAACATTCTCTTGAGCAACGAAAGATTTTAAAGGATCATTAAGTTCACCAGAAGTTTGAAGTGTATGATTTAAAATCATTATCTTCTCGTTGATATTAATCGTCTGATCGTAATGTCCTACATAAACTGGCATACCAATTATCCCTGGTATCAAATTCGATGTCCAATAATCTGCCAAGACGACCTCTCTATCCTGTGTATAGTTGCTCAACCATAACATAGCTTGATATTCATTCTGCTTCAGAAAATACATTCTATTAGTCACATCATTATACTGAGCAGATAAAATAATAATCGTATAGATATTATTCAAAGACAATAACCCAACAATTAGTATTGTTGCTAAAATCTTGTGGTACTTTTTTGGATCTGGTAGTAAAAAATTAAAAACTTCTTTAACTATAATTACCGATAGTATACATAGCACTATATGATAACCTACCCCAAACTTTCTTTGAAAATTTAGCTGCCCCCTGCCTGCATGACTAACCGTGGTAGGATTCGGGGTATAATTTAATATCCCACCTAAAGGGATGATCTGGCGACCATCGG
>CAZGCV010000013.1:8612-23976 GCA_964524735.1 uncultured Candidatus Saccharibacteria bacterium
TCTTTGAAAATTTTCTAAAAACGGCGAATACATAATTAATAACCCAATGAAAAACCATACGATTAACAATGAATATTTTTCATTAGTCCTATTAAAAAATAGGTACAAAATTGCTGATAGAGCTGCAACAAACAATAATCCATACTGTAAAAGTACTACAGATAAATTTGAAGTAATTACTACGGATTGGAAAAAAGCCCAAATCGACAATGCGTCATTATTCGATAAGACATAAAGTTGGTATATAATTGCTAAGGTTCCAAAAATCAACAAGTATAAAGCATTAACAAGATAATCATAATTTTTATGATAAACCTTATAAAGAGAAAAGGTTAAAATTAAACTAAATAGTAAGACCAAATCATACGGATGAATCAACCCTAAAAATAAAGTTAAAATACCTGCTATTATTAAATATTTATAATTTCGTCGCCCAAGAAATTGATGATACATCATCAATACAAGAAAAACCAAACTAAGCCCAATTGGATCTAATACTGTACTACTCATATCGGTAAAAGTATTAAACTCGTAAATCCAAACAGAAATATCGTTAGCTGGCAACATGTAGCCGAAACCAGATGAGGTGGCAATTAGAAGAAAAGTCAAGATACGACTAAAAGAATCTTTTAAAAAAAAGCTTACCAAAAAAAAGGTAATTATTAAAAAGATAAGTGCTGATACGGCTCTCAAAATATGATAAGCACTAATTGAGCTGATATTAAAAACTGCAGCAACTTTACCAGTTAATAAAAAAACTGGATGAAACAAATTATTACTATTATGCTCTGAAGTATATAGCTGAGCAAAAAGCCAATCCCCTTCTTTTGCCTGTTGAATCCAAGACAAGTAAGTGTATTGATCTTGTTTTGTTATAAATGTTTTTCCAGTGAAATAATAATCACCAGCTTTTGCGTAACCGTAAATTAAGGGAATAAAAGTGAGTGAAACAGTTATTATACTAATTACCACCACTAGAAACAGTTGTCCCGTACTAATATTAAACTTTTTCAACATACCTAAATTTTATCATAAAAAAAGAGACAAGTTTTACTTGTCTCTTACAAAATCAAAGTTTTATTCAACTGTGATTTCCACGGTTAATTCACCATGATTATCATTATACTTTCCAGGAATATCATTCATTCCCAAAAATAATTCCCCCTTAGATGATTTAATACTTCCAGCTGTTCCGATCGCATGCAACTTATCTGTTTTAGCGATCAACTGACCAATATTCACATTTGGCATTATGGTGCCTGGGTAAACACCCAAACCACTGCCATTCTGATTATATTGATCATCAACACTATTCCAACTACCAGACAAATACCTAATAGTAACTGACTTGCCTGTTACATTAATACCTGTGTTAGTCCACGGCTTATTAGCCGCAACTGTCACAGTATATCTTTGCATGGCAGGTTTTTGAACGACCTTTTCTTCAGCTTGTTTATTCGCATCTGGAGCTTGTTTTGCTAAATCGAATAAACTCACCTTAGTTGCATCTACAAACCTTCTATTATTAGCATCAGGATAAGGATATTCATCTGTCTGAATTTTCTTACCATTTGCATCAACAATATTGATTGGTAGAATAATTTCAATATACGAACCCTGAGCATTATATGATGTTGCTGAAGGGTCTTTAGTCATAAACCTTGTGCCTTTGGGTAGCGCTAGGTCTGTGGCAGTTCGATTAATTGGAACCCCTTTATCGTTGAACTGAATATTCCATACTATTGCACCGGAATCATGCTCAACAATACCTTTTGTAACAAAGGCATCTTTCTCGGTTTCAAAACTACTCAAACCCCATTTTTTATCTGATTGAGCTTTTGCAGCTTTTGCAGCTCTGACTTGTTCAGGAAAAACAGCACCAAACCCAACAAATACAACAATTAAAATTGCTGCAGTGGTCAGGATATAATGCGGAGTTAAGGACGGAGTGTTCTTTAAAGCTGATACTATAAACCACATCCATGACACCAGAACAACCCCATAGATTAAATTTCCAATAACCCCACTAAATAAATATGGAGTTAAGGAAGTAATAACCATTATGAGCACTAAAGTCAGCAAAATAAATCCAAGTGACCTTGCCGGTTGTAAACCCAACCATAATCTCAACCCATTCCATGGGTGAAAAAATAAACTAATTATTAACGCCAAGACACCTGCAAATATTGTTGACATCGTCCAATACTCAAAATACAAGGAGAGCCCCAGTCCAACTATAAGCAATATAATTGCTCCAAGATAAACTATTACTCCCCAATAAATATTGGTAGCAATAGCATGAATGTGAGGCTGAACTCTTGCCCACCACGCTGGAACATGAAAATTGAAAAGATCGAAGATAATCCATTCAACAATATATACCACTATCCCGGCAGCTGCGCTAAGCAATTGAAAAACCGCTCGCCTAACTGAAGGGATAAATAAGATTGCGCACGCAACCAGAACAATAAGCACTAAAGAATAAGCTGTCATACTTTTTACTTCCCTCCACGATTTCGCCTTTCAGCACGTTTTTCTTCAACTTGAGCCCAAATGTTTTTTTGAACATTATCCAATCCAGTCTGTAAACCAGAATCCTGTAAATCGCTTTCTATGTTATTAGAAGCGCTATTCAACAAATCCTTAGCCTTGACCGGAATACTTGTAACCACCTGTTTAATCCTTTCATGATCATCAAAGAATTTTTGAAAATCATTTTTATGTCTTTCCAATAAACGCTTCGCTGTTTTATAACGCAAGACGTTTGAATCTTTAGACAAAGGATCATCGTCAACTCTGATTTTCACCAGATTATTCAAATAGATTATCGCATCTTCTTTTGACATGTTTAAAGCCAAAATCCAACGAAAATAATCTTTTTGTCTACGACCATACTCTTTAACATCAGGGTCATTGAAATCTTTCTCTTTTTCAGAAAGGAAATCAAGGAAACTGACTATTACTTTTTGCTTAGGTCTTATAACCGCGTGCACACCATCCAATTCTAAGAGTAAATGTTCAAATTTCACATTATCCTCTGGACCTTCAGGAGTTAGCTGTTTTCTAACTTCTTGCGCAGTCGTCACTACTGATTTAGCTGCTGAACCAACTTCGCTTAAAATCTTTAATCCAGTCATAATACCTCCAGCCATTCCCACAGAACCAAACATTCCTTTCAACAATGACT
Organism: uncultured Candidatus Saccharibacteria bacterium; assembly: GCA_964524735.1. Lineage (GTDB taxonomy): Bacteria > Patescibacteriota > Doudnabacteria > UBA920 > UBA920 > UBA920. The sequence goes on from CAZGCV010000013.1 coordinate 11,800, forward strand.
TAACAAATTCCATAACTTTTCTTGATCTCCTGTTCATATTTCTTTTAAGAGAAGAGTGTAATCTCGCAAATTATATTGCTGACACTCAATGTCTAAATCCACACACTTCGCAGTGTAATCCACATGAATCTCAAATCTTCCATTATCAGACTCAAGATTACATGAACCATCAGACTCAGTCTGATTTCCTATATGCTTAAACTTCACTGAATGCAAATTATTACCAGTAGCTCTTACTGTAATATTTGCTGATATAGGTTTACGATCTGCGGTTATGGTGATGATCATTCGGTTTGAAGAAATCACATCAACTTGCAAATCATAAACAACTGGTTTTTTTTCTTTAGCTTCTGTCTTAGAATTCTTTTTCATAATTTGCTGATGTTTTTTAGGAATCTCCTTACTTACACGAACACCACCTGGACCGATAACTGTGATTTTAGAACAATTTGTCGGCAACGCTGACAATAAAACATTAGATTGAGCTATGCCGTAATTCCAAGTATACAGATCGAAAGTTTCCTCATCTTTTCCAGGCAAATCCTCTAAAGGCTTTACCATCGGATCATTCTTATCACCCGCATAAGCATATAACCTAACGTCATCCTTAGCAGCTTCATTTTCATAATAATGAGCAGTAATGAATAATAGATCACCTTCAATCCTTGGCTGCATTAGGTCAATTTTCCGAATAACAAGCTTTTGCTTAGTATGGCCAGAGAAATTAGGCTCATCACTAAGTGATCTTATTATAGCTTTGTGAAACTTTGGCTTATCAGGATCTTTGACAATATCATAGACCACTCTTAAACCAATACATATCCTTTCACTCAAATCTAGTTCTGTAAAATCACGCTTTTTAAAAGCACATGATTTACCGTTCATACCTGTAACCCAACCAAAACCATCTTTGTAAGATGTAATTATTCCGGTTACGCCCGTCGCCTGAGCCATTGCTTTTTCCCTCCATAATTAAATTTTTAAAGAACTATTTCGACAAATTACTTTGCCGGAAATATCAGTAATTACTGGCATTTCCCGCAAAACAACTTACTTCATACCAATATTTATTTTGAAATAACATTATACCAAAAAATTAAAGTTTTGTCAATATCAACCAAAATTATATTGATTCTACAAATCGTATAATAAAAAGCGCATTTTTATGCGCTTTTTATAGAAAATATAAATCTCAAACTAATTAAGCCGTCTTTTCTACTCCAGCTTCACCAGCTGCCATCATATCAGCCACTTTACTAGCCTCTAAAATCTCTCCCTCTACTTCATCACGAGGACGACCAAACTTTAGCCGACTTAACTGTCTAATAGCTGCTGCCACACTTGTTTGCTCAGGAGTAGGTTTATCCAACGGATATGTAGCCATATTAAATGGCTTACTAGCTGTGCCGCTAATCATCAATTTAACAAATGCATTAAACCTATCGACATTTAACAAGTCAAAGTCGTTAAAGACTGGAGCAAATTCCTTAGCCATTGTTTCTGCATCTTCAACACCAATTCTAAAACTGACCATTGAACCAGCATTACCAAAAACAGCATCACGCAAATCGCTACTGCCAGCGCCATGTGCACCAGCACCTTGAGAAAGCTGTGCTAAAAACTGATGACCAATAACCAAGTTTAAACGATACTTACGAGCTTCGCTTAGAATAGAAGAAAATGCATCTGTAATAAAATTTTGAAACTCATCGACATACAAATAGAAGTCTTTACGTTGATCTTCCGGAATATCTGCGCGAGACATTGCAGCCATTTGAATTTTACTTACTAGAATTAAACCCAAGAGCTTAGCGTTCATCTCCCCAACCTTACCCTTTGCCAAATTCACCAACAAAATTTTTCCGCTGTCCATAATTTCACGGAAATTAAAAGAACTCTTTGATTGACCGACTATATTTCTCATTGTTGAGTTTTCCACGAAGCGCCCAACTTTAGAAATCAAATAACCGAGCATTTCAGATTTATGAAAATCAGAAGTTTTAGCCATTTCTTTTTCCCAAAATGCACGCACAACAGGATCAGTCACTTTGGAAATTTTGTATTTCTGAAATTCCGTATCTGTAAAAATGCGAGGAATATCTACTATAGTCCCGGGATGCTCTCGGTCCGCCATTAAAGTCAGCATGGCATTACGCATATTATGTTCAAACATTGGACCAAGCATTGCTGGATCTGTAACAAGCTTGTAGAAAATAGAGATCATTTCTTGCACTGCAAAATCTTTCTGATCTTCAGAGTTAACTTCAAGCATATTCAAACCCATTGGACGTTCTGTATCAAATGGTTCAAATAAAATTACATCTTCTGCTCGGTGTTTTGGAATGTGCGGCAAAATATCTTCAATAAAATCACCGTGAGGATCAATAACACACAACCCTTCGCCATTCTTAATATCCTGCACAGACATGTATTTCATTAACTCGGTTTTACCAACACCAGTACGTCCTAAAATATACATATGCCTACGACGATCGTCACGGCTCGCATGAATTTTTGTTTCCAAACCACGGTAAATATTTCGACCGAGTAAAACACCTTCTTGCGGAACATTCACAGGAGCTGGGGCTTTCTTAGACTGAAGCCATTTAATATTTGGGGTTTCTAAAAATGGCGTTGGCAAATGCCACAAACTCGCCAATTCTTCTGTGTTAAGAATAGCGTTCTTTCCGTAACTGCGATAAATACGGAACATAAAATCTTTTACAATGTCAGTAGTTTTACGTTTATTCAACTTGAACCCGTTAAACGGAGGCATATTGTATTGCAAAAAAGAAGATACAATACTGTTCAAATTTACAGCTGCAGCGCCAGGATTCACAGAAGATGAAATTATACGAATATTCGTCATATAACCAGGACGGCTCGCCTTTTCTTCAAAACGCTTTACTGTTTCCTGCTGCATAGGTGTTAGGCTAATCGGACTATTCATTCCGCTTAAATCATTTTCCATACTATTTTTTGAATCGTTCGGCTTAGCCAATAACCCATTCTTAAAAGCATTGAAAGTATCTACTGCCAAACCTGGACCACCACCAACAACAGAGCTAGGATTCTTCCCTTGCTGAATCTCTAAAGCCATATTATGAGGTTTCTCTTGCCAACCATTGCCCGCAGGATACAAGATGAACTGAATCGCTGCGCCTTCACCTTCACCCAACTTTGACATAGCATTAGTCAAAGAATTTAGAGGGTCGGTTTCCATTGTCCTATAGGTACGAATCGGAAACATGTAAGGTTTGCTCGGCACAAGTTCAGCCGCAGCAATCTGACCACCTTTTTGAAAAGGATTGTAACCGCGAATAATATCAATATGAGCATGAGGATACTGCGCTTGCAACTGCTTTTCTACCAACTCGCGTAAATGATTCGGACAGTTAATGTAAAAAGAAATTTTCTTGTCTGTGCAAGCAATTTCAAAACTAATGTAGTCTTTGGGTTTTAACCAGCCTTCACCACCTGTTTCCGACAGAGATGTAAACAACTGCTCAGCAACTGCAATTAAATTCTTCTTGCCTTCTTCATTTCCACTGCTGATATTTTGCTTATCATCGGAATTATCTTTTGGCATTTGCACTTCCATAAACACCCAGTTTTTTGTACGCGGTAAAACCACTCGAGTATAATACCAGTGTCGATGCAAATAATATCCTAAAAATGCCAAAAAGACCGTTACAAGAACGGCCAATATAATCGTGACTATAATTACTGTGCTAAAATCCAAAGGCATTAACTAGATTGTTCTTGGTTGAAATTAAATACTGCTTCCTGATCTGCAAAAGCAGCTTCCAAATCTAAATTATGATCTAATAATTTTTCAATAACATGCGCACTGGAATTGTCTTTATGATCAACTTCAGGAACAACTAATACTGCCTCATCTTCACCTGAATGAGCTATATGTTTTGCATCAGCAGGAATTTCAAAGCTGTTTTCATTTCCACTCTCTATTGTTTCTGACTGTTCAGATAACTCTCCCACTTCACCAAATTCGTGTTCTACTTGCTGAGGCTTGGTAAATTCTATCTGCTTTTCTAATGCAAAATTATTCTGACCAGATTGCTCTATTTGCTCAACCCCAACCCCCTGTTCAATTTCTGATTCATTAATAAAATCCGAACTTCTATTTTCTTGATTTTCTTCAGGCATTTCTTTATCTTTTGTTTCTCAATCGTTACTTTTAACGAATAAATTATACCATATTCACAAGCAAAATAAAAACCGCTCGAAAGCGGTTTTTTAAAAATCTAATTAGTAACCTTGATAGTCATGCATAGTAAGCTGAGCTTCGATCTGTTTAATAGATTCAATAACAACAGATACTACGATCAGCAAACCAGTTCCACCAAGAGTCAAAGCTTGCGTACCAGTCCAAGTCTGAACAATGAACGGCAAAATTGCAATCAAACCAAGGAACAAAGCACCAGGCAAAGTAATTCGGTTTAGTACTTTGTAAAGATAGTTAGCAGTTTGCTGACCAGGACGAAGCCCTGGAACAAAACCACCATTGCGCTGCATATTTTCTGCAACATCATCAGGATTAACAACAATATTTGTGTAGAAGTAAGCAAAAGCCACAACTAACGCAAAGTATACGATTCCATACCACAAGCCCTGATTATTAGTAAAGTCAATTGCTTTTTGAGCCCATTCAGCAATGAAAGCAGATTTAGCATTCAAGAAGAATTGAGCCATAATTGCTGGGAACATCATCAAAGAAAGAGCGAAAATGATTGGAATAACACCAGCTTGGTTTAATCGCATTGGAAGGAAAGAGTTTACTCCCCCAACCTGACGATCACCGCGCATACGCTTGGCATACGAAACAGGAATATTTCGCTGTGCTTCTGTCACCAGAACCACACCAGCTATTACTACAATAATTGCTGCAGCAAAACCAATAATCATTGGAAGCTGGCTTGGGTCGTAAAGCTGAACCAAAGACTGCAAGCTGCTAGGCAAACCAGCAACAATACCAGCAAAGATAATCAATGAAACACCGTTACCAATTCCGTATTCAGTAATAATTTCACCAATCCACATAATAAACAAAGAACCAGCAGTAACAGCAAGAAGTGTTAAGAACCATTGAAAAGGACTAAACACACCAAGAATTTCTGCACCACCCTGACTTTGCAACAAACGAATAGTACCAAATCCAGAAAGAACAGCCAAAGGAATAGTTAAGAAGCGTGTGTATTGATTAATTTTAGTACGACCAGCTTCTCCGCTTTCTTTCTGAAGTTCCTTCAAAGAAGGAACGATCATAGTCAAAAGCTGCATAATAATAGATGCTGTAATGTACGGACCAACTCCAAGCATTGCAATTGAGAAGTTGGTTAGACCGCCACCAGAGAAAATATCCAAAAGGTTCAAGAACTGGTTAGATGCAAAGAAATTCTGTAACCCAGCTACGTTAATACCTGGAATTGGCACATGCACCAAAACGCGGGTAGCCAACAAAAGCAACAAAACCGCGAAAATTTTCCAGCGAAGATCTTTAGTTTTCCAAATTAGTTTTAATGTATTCATATATTGATATTATACTAGAAAATAGCAAAACGCGCATTTCTGCGCGCTTTTATAAGCGGCAGCTATTAAGCTACTGTACCGCCAGCTTTTTCAATAGTAGTTTTTGCAGTTTCAGATACAGGAACTTTGAAAGTCAGCTTACGGCTAATTTTGCCCTGTAATATTTTAACGCGTTTAGCACCGTTAGATACCAAACCATGAGTTCGCAATGCAGTTAAAGTAACTTCATCGCCATCCTTAAATACAGTTAAGGCATCAAGCTTGATAACTGTTGCTTTGTCTTGCAAGCTCTTGAATCCGCGACGCTTAGGCAATTGACGAATCAACGGCTGACGTCCACCTTCAAAACGAGCTGGCAGCTTAGAGTGACCACTGCGCTTTGTTTGACCCTTGTTACCGCGAGTCGCATAAGTACCGTGTCCACTTCCAAGACCGCGACCAACAATTTTCTTGCGCTTTACGGACTTTGGATGCTTTTTTAATTGATGAATCTTAATCATAGATTTAAAATAAAAACTTACTTGCGGGCGTTAAGAATAGTATCTTTGCTACGCATTGCTTTGAATGCTTCAAATGCAGCGCGAACATTGTTTACTTTATTGTTAGAACCAAGCATTTTAGAAATAACGTTCTTTACACCAGCCATGTCCAATACGGAACGAACAGCGCCACCAGCGATTACACCAGTACCCTGACGAGCAGGCATCATCATAATCTGAGAAGACTTGTATTTCAATTTAACTTCGTGAGGAATTGTGTCGTTAACCAACGGCAAAACAATCATGTTTTTCTTTGCTTGGTTTACTGCTTTGTTAACACTTTCAGCAACGTCATTACCTTTTTTCAAACCAATACCAACTTTACCCTTGTGATCACCGATCACAACAAGGGCGCGGAAACGCATGCGCTTACCACCTTTGGTTACACGAGTTACGCGCTTAACTTCAACCACTTTCTGGTCAAATTCGCGAACTGGACGTTCACCTCGGTTATTTGGTTTTCGTTGTCTCTTGTCCATCATAAGTTTATTGATAAATTAGAATTGCAGCCCTGCTTCACGAGCAGCTTCTGCTAAGGCTTTAACGCGACCATGGTATCGGTAACCGCCGCGGTCAAATACTACAGCTGTTACTCCAGCAGCTTTTGCTTTTTCAGCAATCGCTGCGCCGACTTTAGCAGACAAATCTGACTTTGCAGCTTTATCTTTAATTTCTAAGCTAGAAGCTGCAGCCAAAGTTTTTCCTGCTTTATCGTCTATTACTTGAGCGTAGATGTGAGTGATAGAACGGAAGATTGCCAAGCGAGGACGATCAGTTTTACCAGCAATGGTTTTGCGAACGCGATTCTTGCGCAAAGCATGCTTCTGTTTTTTAAGTTGTTCTCTGTTAGTAGTCATAATCGTTTATTATTTACCTACAGCTTTCACAACTTTACCGGCCTTGCGGACAATAGTTTCATCGCTGTACTTAATTCCTTTACCTTTATAAGGTTCTGGTTTCTTCAATTCGCGAATATTTGCTGCAGTCTGTCCAACCAATTGCTTATCAATACCAGTCAAAGTTACTGTAGTTTGATATTGCAAGATACCAACTTTAGCAGCATCTTTTTCTACCTTAGCTTCAATACCTGCTGGAATTGCAAAGTTTACTGGATGAGAAAAACCTAAGCTCATAACCAATTCCTGGCCGCGAACTTCAGCTTTAAAACCTACACCAACAATATCAAGCTGTTTAGTGTAACCATTAGTTACGCCATCAACCATATTCTGAACCAAAGAGCGAAACAAACCCCAAAGAGCTTTTTCACGCTTATCTTCTTTTTTAGCTACATCAACAGTTACTTCACCTTCCGCAACAGCAACTACAACTTTAGGATGAACAATTTGAGTAAGCTCGCCTTTTGCGCCCTTAATCTTCAAAACGCCATCAGCAAGTTCTGCTGTTACACCTGCTGGTAAAATAACTGGTTTTTTTCCAATACGACTCATATATATAAAATTACCAAATCTGGCAAACTACTTCTCCGCCCACACGGTCTTTGCGAGCTTGTTTATCTGTTAAAAGACCACGTGAAGTCGACACTACAGTCACGCCAAAACCACCATTAGTACGAGGGATTCTCTGAACCGGCAAATAAATGCGTTGTCCTGGAGTGGATACGCGCTTAATACCAGAGATTACCGGTGTACCGGAGTTATCATATTTTAAATTAAGTTGAAGAGTTTTAACTCGTCCAGGCAATTCGTTTACACCGCTGATAAAACCTTCAGCCAAAAGAACGTTAGCAAGATTATGCTTGAACTTTGAGTAAGGCATTACCAACTCAGCCTTGCGGGCTGCTAGGGCATTGCGGATACGAGTTAACATGTCTGAAATTGGATCTGTGTACATATCTTTAAATTAGTCTTACCAAGAAGCCTTTACTACTCCAGGAATTTCGCCACGGCTAGCCAATTCACGGAAACAGATACGGCAGAGAGAGAAATCTCTCATGAAACCGGCCTTACGACCGCACTTCAAACAACGGCGAATCACTCGTGAAGAGTATTTCGGTTTGATCAAACTTCTATTTGCTTTTGCGATTAGAGATTTCTTAGCCATAAGACTTAATTATTGTTTAGCTTCTTCCTTTACGAAAGGAAAATTCATTGCTGTTAGAAGAGCTCGAGCCGGCTCATCTTTTCCTGCGGTTGTTACGATAGATACTTGTAGTCCAAAAATGTGTTCAAGTGCATCGTTAGAGATTTCTGGAAACACAATGTGTTCTTTCAATCCCAAGTGATAGTTACCGCGTCCGTCAAATCCTTTTGGATTCACACCGCGGAAATCTTTCACACGAGGCAAAGCAATGCTGATCATTTTATCCAGGAAGTCATACATGCGCTGACCTCTTAGAGTTACTGCCATTCCCACCACTTGCTGTTCGCGGATTTTAAAACCTGCAATAGATTTGCGAGCCTTGGTTTCCACTGGAGCTTGTCCTGAAATTGCAGTCAGATCTTTTCTGATTGATTCAACAAACTTTGAATCTTTCAGATACTTACCGATACCAACATTGATCATCACCTTCTGAATTTTCGGAACTTCCATGCTGTTGCTGTATCCGAATTCTTCTTTTAGCTTTGGTACAATCTCTTTATTATATTGTTCTTGTAAACGATTCATATATTCTAGATTGCCTTTCCGCTTTTCTTAGCAATGCGCTGCTTAGTGCCGTTTTCCAAAATTTGAAAACCAACACGGCTTGGCTTGCCTGAGTTACTGTCGATTAGCATTACTTTTGAAACAGATAGAGCGCCTGCAAAAGTAATCTTCTGACCAACCTGACGACGTGCTTTAGCTTTTTCAAACTTCGTGTGCATGTTGACGTTTTCAACAACCACTTTTCCGATTGAAGGCATAGCGCGCAATACAGTTCCAGTCTTGCCTTTATCCTTACCGGACAAAACCTTAACTGTGTCGCCTTTCTTAATTTTCATCTTGGAATTTAACATAACTATAAGATTAGATTACTTCTGGAGCCATGGATACAATCTTGTTGTATCCTTTATCACGAATTTCACGGGCCACTGGTCCGAAAATACGTGTTCCTTTTGGTTCGCCCTTTTCTTTATCTACCAATACACCTGCGTTTTCATCAAAACGGATGTAAGAGCCATCTTTACGACGGATTTCCTTTTTGGTGCGAACGATTAGTGCGTAAACTTTATCACCTTTTTTAACCTGACCACCAGGAGCGGCCTGACGAACTGACCCAGCAACAATATCACCCACTCCAGCAAAGCGGCGAGCATTCTTTCCGTTCACGCTGAAAACATTGACGATTTTAGCGCCGGTGTTGTCTGCGATTTTAATTAAGGATCGTACTTGTAACATACAGGTTAAAAAAGATGATTAGTTAATTTTGATAACAGTGAACTTCTTGTCGCGAGAAATCGGGCGGCTGGATTCAATCACAACCTTATCGCCGATTTGGCAGGTATTTTCTGCATCGTGAGCTTTGTACTTAAGAGACTTTGTATAGCTCTTGTGGTACTTAGGATGACGCATACGTACATCTACCTTTACTACGACAGTTTTGTCCATCTTATTTGAAACAACCGTTCCGGTCATTTGCTGTTTTGTAGACTTCTTTTCCATAGGGTTAATTAGTGGGGTTAGTTAGCTCGCAAGTAAGTTAAAATGCGAGCAATATCTTTGCGAACTTTAGAGATCTGGTGAACATTCTTGAGCTGACCAAGTTTGGTCTTCACACGAAGTTCTTCAGATTCTTTCTGTAATGCAGCCAAGTCTTTGCGAAGCTGCTCTTCTGATTTTGCTGATAATTCTTTGTACTTCATAATCGTTCTATTAGAGAGCTCCTTTAATCAGAAACTTGGTTTTTACCGGAAGCTTGTGAGCTGCTAAGCGCATTGCTTCGCGAGCCTGAGCTTCAGTAACTCCGTCCATTTCGTATAAGATGCGGCCTTTTTTAACCACAGCTACGAAATGAGACACAGCACCTTTACCGCTACCCATCACAGATTCATTACCGTGATCGGTGATCGGCTTGTCTGGGAAAATGCGAATCCAAATCTTACCACCACGATTGATAGAACGGGTCATGGCACGGCGAGCAGATTCAATCTGGCGAGCTGTTACAAATGAACCTTCCAACGCTTTAAGCGCATAGTTTCCAAATGCAATAGTATTTCCAGAAGTTGCTTTACCCTTATTATGACCGCGATGATGTTTGCGGTGTTTGACTTTCTTTGGAATTAACATAATAAACTAATAAATAGAGTGAAATAATTAAGAGGCTTTGCTTTCAGGCTTATCTTTTCTAAAGATATCGCCTTTGTAGATCCAAACTTTAATACCGATTGTTCCGTAAGTAGTATGAGCAGTAGACTGAGCGTAGTCGATATTAGCACGCAATGTGTGCAAAGGAATCTTACCAGCAGACAAGTGTTCAGTACGAGCAATTTCAGCACCGTTTAAACGACCACCAATAGCTACCTTAATACCTTTAGCACCAGCTTGCATTACATCTTCTAAAGCTTTCTTCATCAAACGGCGGAATGCTGCACGCTTTTCAATGTCTTCAGCAATGCGATTAGCAATTACCTGAGCATGCATGTTCACATCGTGAATCTGTTCAACGCTTACCTTAAGTTCTTTTTTAATACCAAGCTTGGTCTTAATCTTCTTCTTAAGGTCTTCGATGCCAGCGCCACCCTTACCGATCATCAAACCTGGTTTTGTAGTCCAGATGATAATAGTAATAGTGCCGTCACCAGTACGCTCAATATCGATGCGAGACAAACCAGCTTTGCGAAGATGAGTTTCCAAGTACTCACGAATGCGAATATCTTCGTGAAGAAGTTCCACATAGTTTGACTTTGAAAACCACTTAGACTTCCAGGTCTCAGTAATCTTTAAGCGTATTGAAATTGGATTAATCTTATGTCCCATAGTAATTATTTGCGTAAGTTTTGCGGACTGGTTTTCTCTGCCACGTTATCCGCTTCATTTTCGTGGTGAGATTCTTTCACTTTCGGCTCTTCTGTTGCAGGAGCTGTTACTGGAGTTTCAGATGCTTCTAAAATTGGATCCAGCTTAGCTTCTTCTTGAGGCTTAGGTTCTGGCTTCACAGCTTTAGGAACTACTGGAGCTTTTTTCTTCTTTGCCTTCACTACTCGTTCTTCAAGAATAACATTTACATGACTAAGCTTGTGACGAATCATGAAAGCGCTACCGCGAGCGCGTGGGAATGAACGTTTCATTACAGTTCCCATGTCGCAAGTGATAGTCTTGATAAACAATCCATCACGGCTCAAGGAGAAGTTGTGTTCAGCATTAGCTGCTGCAGACTGCAGAAGCTTTTGCAACATCTTCGCACCTTTTTTATTAGTAAACTGTAATTGGGTAAGAGCGTCATTAAGGCGCATATTCTTTACCAAGTTAGTCACTAAACGCATTTTGCGAGGAGCAATGCGAAGGCTACGAGCGTGAGCGCGAACCAAAGGTTTTTGCTCTGTATTCAGTTGTGCAGTCTTTTCTGCCATAAACTAATGATTATTCTTTAAACTAAAATTATTTCTTTGCTGAAGCAGCTGGCTTTGAAGCAGCAGATGCAGCAGCAGCTTGTTCTTTCGCCATCTTACCACCGTGACGGATAAACTTGCGAGTCGGAGCGAATTCACCAAGCTTGTGTCCAACCATGGATTCAGTTACGTAAACATCCAAGTGCTGGCGGCCGTTATGTACCAAGAAAGTGAAACCAACCATGTCTGGCCCAATCGCGCTGTCGCGAGACCAAGTCTTGATTTTATCACCCGGCTTACCTGCTAAAACTTTCTTTAGCAAGCGAGGATCTATGTATGGACCTTTTTTTAAACTTCTAGACATAAATATTATTTCTTAGTGCGGCGCTTAACAATGAACTTACCGCTTGGTTTCTTCTTATCACGAGTACGAACACCCATTGCGTGTTTACCCCAAGGAGTCTTAGGATATTTCATACCGATTGAGTTAGAACCTTCACCACCACCATGAGGGTGATCTACCGGGTTCATAACCTTACCACGAACAGTTGGACGGATACCCATGTGACGACTACGACCAGCTTTACCGATACGTACATTCA
>CAZGCV010000014.1:0-3595 GCA_964524735.1 uncultured Candidatus Saccharibacteria bacterium
AAATTCCTGGCGAACAAATTTTAAGAAACGAAGCTTTAAAAGTTTTTAGTTTACAAGATGATTTACCAACGGTTTTGGTTATTGGAGGCGGGAGTGGTGCCATGGGTTTGAACCATGCTTTGGAACATAACCTCCCTGAGTTGCTTAAAACCGCGCAAGTCATTCACAGTTCTGGTCGCGGAAAAATGATTCACCCACATTTAAACTCTCCAGAATTTCATGACCGCTACCGTCAATACGAATTTATAGATCGAACAGATGCTGCGTATAGCGCCGCTGATATTGTTATTGCTCGTGCTGGTGTAGGTACAATCACTGAATTATCTGCACTTTCTAAAGCAAGTATCATAGTGCCTATGCCAAACTCACATCAAGAATGGAATGCGCAATATCTTTTTGACCGTAAAGCAGCTTTGGTGCTGGATCAGTACGACATCACTCCAGATTTAATGGCTCGGGTAGTTAAGAAAATTTTATTTGATGCCAATTTGAAAAAAGATCTTGAAACTGGTATAAATCAGCTTATGCCGAATAATGCGACTGAGAAAATGCTAAGAGCTGTAAAATCAGTTTTGTAATATAAATACTTAAAAATGAGCCAAAATCGCCCTACAATTGGATTTGCATTTAGCGGCGCGTCATCGCGCAGCGTTTTTTATATTGGCTTTTTGGAAGTTTTACAAGAAAATGGATTCCCAATTGATTATATTTCAGCAATGTCTGGGGGTGCGATTGTGGCCGCGAGCTATGCCTGCGGGACATTACCTCAACTGAAAAAGTTTGCTTTCGAAATTGATAAAGAATTGGTTTTTAATTTAATTGAGCGCAGTCGAGGTCGAGGTGGTTTGTATCAATTAGATAAAGTCGAAGCGACTGTTAGAATGTTTACTAAGAATCAAAACTTCGAAAACGTAAAACCACGTTTGGGTTTAATCGCTACAGATTTAAATACTGAAGATGAAGTGGTGTTGCAGGTTGGGGATATTGCTAAGGCAGTTTGCGCATCTTGCACTTTACCGGGAATTTTTAAACCAATGGAATGGGGAAACAAACAATTAGTAGACGGTGGATTGGTTAATATTGTTCCAGGTAATGTTGCTCGTGATGCTGGTGTTGATATTGTAATTGGCATAGACATGCGTGCTACTCGGCATATTTTTAGCGCTTGGCAAATATCGCTAAAGAAAATTTTAAATAAAATTAAACAAATTTTATGGCCAAATCAAATTGGTCAGATATGGCAAAAATTAGCTACGACGCTTGAGTATCCAGATTTTTTTAATAACTACCCAGAGCAAGCCTATCCGAATATGTTTTCCGTTTTAGGTAAATCTATGGATATTGCAATACAGGCTCAAAAAAAATATCATGACAAAAATTTTGACTGCGACTTAGTTATCATTCCTGAAGATTCTAAGCTGTCGATATGGAAAAAATATTTGTTTTTGCATTTTACTGACTTTAGTAATACAGATAGTTATTATCAGTCTGGAAGGAATACTGCTCGTCAGTATTTGCCGCATCTTTGGCAAATGCTGTCTGAAAAAGAAGCAGAGCTAGCAAAGCAAAATTTACAAGTTGAAAAATTATTGAAGAATTAAAGATATGATTAATTTAGAAAACGTAAAATCTATATATTTCATTGGTATTGGCGGGGTGGGAATGTCTGCTGCCGCTGGTATTGCTGCTCAAAACGGATTTCAAGTTTCTGGTAGCGACAGCAAAGCTTTGTATGATCCTGCTAAGTCAGTTTTAGAAAACAATGACATTCATTATACGGCAGGATACAGTAAAGATAATATAGAAAATGCGAAGGCTGATTTATATATTGCATCTTCTGGCGAGGGTTTAAACAATCCTGAAATTGCTTTTTTGGCAGAGCAGGATATAGAAATACATTCTTTTAGTGAGTTGTTGGCTTCATTAGCGCAAGACAAGCTTCGCATTGTTGTGGCTGGGACTCATGGGAAATCAACAACAACTGGATTCCTGGGAAAAACTTTACAGCTTGCAGATGACAGCTCTTTCATGACAGGTGCTGTGCTTCAGCATGATGAAACGAATTTCCATGTAGGGGATGGGCATTATTTTGTTTTCGAAGGAGATGAATATAAAGCTTTACATGATGATCCTACTCCAAAATTTCATCAGTACAAAGCAGATATTCTATTGCTTACAAATTTAGAATACGATCACCCAGATATCTTTTCTTCTTTGGAAGAAATGCAGGATGAATTCCGTCAGCTATTAGGTACTTTACCAGATGATGGGCTGGTGGTATGGAATGCTGATAGCGTTGCTTTGGCCCAGCTAATGCATGAAAGCAATGCAGGCGAAGTTTCTTTTGGTATTAATAATGCAGCAGATTTCCGCGCTGTTAATATTACGTCTGGACCAGATGGAACTGTGTTTGATGTTGAGTGGCGTAAAGACGGACGTGTGAATTCTGAACGAGAACCGATTGTAGAAAGTTATCGAATTAACTTGTTTGGTGAAATAAATGTTTACAACGCGCTTGGAGTGATTGCTTTGCTACGAACACTTGGATTTAGCGAAGAACAGGTTCAGGATGGTTTGTCTGAATATTATGGAGTAAAGCGTCGTTTTGAATTAATAGGCGAGAAGAATGGTGTTTCAGTTATAGATGACTATGCACATCATCCTACGGCTATTTTAGAAACTTTGAGAGCTGCGAAAATGAAGTATCCGGAAAGAAGGGTGTGGGCAGTATTTGAGCCTCATACTTTCAGTAGAACAGAAGCTACTTTGGGCGAATTAGTAAAAGCCTTTGAACCTGCTGATAAAGTTCTTATTGCAGAAATTTACCCTGCACGTGAGAAAAAAACTGAGAATTCTATCACAGGCGTTAAATTGGTGGATGAGGTTTCCAAGCATCATAACGATGTTCGTTTAGTCGCAAACAAGAATGAAGCTATATCTATACTTAAAAAAGAACTTGAACCACAAGATGTAGTTATTGTTATGGCTGTTGGTGATTTTAACATTCTCGCGCAAGATATTCTAAAGGACTAATGGTATAATTTAAGTACAAGGAGAAATTTATATGAATATTTCAATTAAGGCTACTAACACTACTTTAACCGAGGCTATAAAAAATACTGTTGAAAGCAAATTACAAGCAATAGAGTCTTTTCTTAAGCCAGAAGATAAAATTCATGTTGAGGTTGCGGAAGAAAATCACCACAAACACGGGATGTTTAGCAGGGTAGAAGTAAGAATTACTCCGCATGGACATTATGCAGAAGCTAATGGTAATGATTTTTATGAAGCTATTGATTTAGTAATTCCAAAAATCAAACAGCAGCTCACTAAAGAAAAAGGTAAGAAACTGAGCTTGCGTCGTAGAATTGGCAAGTTATTCAAAAGAGAAAGATAATTAATTTTCCCTCAAATATGAGGGATTTTTAATATTTAGCATTGTTTGAATAAGTGGTATAATTATATGTATTCTCAAAATTATCAGTAAATCATAGAAATGTCATTTTTATCAAAATTGTTTGGCTCAAAGGATGCTTTGGCTAACTATAGCTCTGAAATCGTAAAAATAAATGCTTTTAAAGAAAAAATTGAAGCG
>CAZGCV010000014.1:3605-5075 GCA_964524735.1 uncultured Candidatus Saccharibacteria bacterium
ATTGAAGCGCTTTCAGATGAACAGATTAAAGAAGAGGTTGCTGGCTATAAAGCCGCGCTAAAAGAAATAAATAATCACGATAAAGTTTTTAAAAAACTTATCGAAATTCGCCCTCGCGTTTTTGCTTTGACTCGTGAAGCTGCTAAACGTGCAATTGGGCAATTCCATTACGATGTGCAACTTGCTGGTGGTATTGCTTTGGCTAACGGCAAAATTGCAGAAATGAAAACCGGTGAAGGTAAAACACTTACGGCAACTTTACCGTTGGTGCTTTTTGCATTGGCCGGACGTGGCGCTCACTTGGTAACAGTGAACGATTATTTAGCCCGTTGGCAGGCAAGTTTAATGGGTAAAGTTTTTGATCAGCTTGGTTTGACTGCTGCGAGTATTCAACATGAAGCTTCTTTCAAATACGATACAACTTTCCAACCTGAGCAAGAAGAAATTGACGCAATTGAAGGTGGTACTCAAGGCTTGGTTTTAGATGTTAAACATATGCGTCCAGTGTCTCGCCAGGAAGCTTACGCAGCGGATATTACTTACGGTACAAACAATGAATATGGTTTTGATTATCTGCGCGACAATATGGTCCAGCAGCTTTCTCAGCTTCGACAGCGCGAACTTTTTTTTGCAATTGTGGACGAAGTCGACAGTATTTTAATTGATGAAGCTCGCACCCCGTTAATTATTTCTCAGCCAGATACAGACCCAACAGATAAATATTATGAATTTTCTAAAATGGTAGACCGTCTTCAGGAAAATGAAGACTATAACATTGATGAAAAGCATAAAGCTGCCTCTTTAACAGATGCTGGTATTGATAAGATTCAAGATATTTTAAAAATTGAAAACATTTACGATACCTCAAAAGGAGTGACAACTCTTCATCATATTGAACAGGCATTGCGTGCAAAAACTTTGTACAAAAAAGATCGCGATTATGTAATTCGTGATAATGAAGTTGTTATTGTAGATGAGTTCACAGGTCGTTTGATGTTTGGTCGTCGTTATAGCGAAGGCCTTCATCAAGCTATTGAAGCTAAAGAAAATGTAAAGATTCAACAAGAAAGTAAAACTTTGGCTACAATTACATTCCAGAATTTATTTCGTTTGTACGCAAAACTTTCTGGCATGACTGGTACTGCGAAGACCGAAGAAGAAGAATTCTTTAAAATCTATCAGTTAGAAGTTGTTCAAGTTCCTACTAACAAAGGCATGATTCGTGATGACAAATCTGATTTGATCTATAAGAATGAAGTCGGTAAGTTTGCTGCGATTGCACGTGATGTAAAAGAACGTCATAAAAATGGGCAACCAGTTTTGATTGGTACTGTGAGTATTGCAAAAAATGAAATGCTTGCAGAAGCTTTAAAAAAAGAAGGTCTCCGTTTTGAACTTTTGAATGCAAAAAATCATGAGCGTGAAGCGCAGATTGTTGCTCAGGCTGGTAAGGCTGGCGCGATTACTTTA
>CAZGCV010000014.1:5085-17830 GCA_964524735.1 uncultured Candidatus Saccharibacteria bacterium
TTAGCAACTAATATTGCTGGTCGTGGTGTAGACATCTTGCTTGGCGGTAACCCAGTTGATCCGGAAGATGCTGAGAAAGTTCGTGCTGCTGGTGGTTTAGCAGTTATTGGTACTGAACGCCATGAGTCTCGTCGCATTGATAATCAGCTTCGCGGTCGCGCAGGGCGTCAAGGTGATCCAGGTTCATCTCAGTTCTATGTTTCTATGGAAGACGATTTGATGCGTTTGTTTGGTGGTAATCGCATGCAAAGCATGATGGAGACTTTGCGTATTCCAGATGATCAACCAATCGAAGCGAAACTTGTTTCCCGTAGTATTGAAAGTGCTCAAAAGAAAATTGAAGGCTTAAACTTTGATACTCGTAAGCATGTACTTGAATTTGATGATGTGCTTAATCATCAGCGTGGGGTTGTATATAAACGCCGCCGTAAGTATCTTGCTGCTCAACCTCTAACTCAAACTTTGGAAGAATCTAGTGGGCTAACTGAAGCTGAAGATGCTGAAACAGCAGTAGACAAACCTGATATCCGAGAAGAAGTTTTGGAAATGCTTCGTGATGAAATTGAATACATTGTTCAAAGTAACTTTTCTGCTCATGAAAAACAGGCAGATGCGATTAAAGAAATATTTGAAACTGTTAACACAATTTATGCAATTGAGTCAGTTAAGCCAATTGTAGAACAGGCAATGGAAAATGCTGCTAATCGTGAGTTTGTGCTAATTGACGAACTTTACAATGGCGCAGTTAAAGCTTATGAAGCAAAAGAGAAGGAAATTGGTAAAGAAATGTACGAACAGGTCATGCGTTTCTTGATGCTTCAGTCAATTGACACGCTTTGGATGGAACACCTAGATACTATGGATCATTTGAGAGATTCAGTTCGTTTGCGTGGATACGGACAACGTGATCCTTTGGTGGAATATAAAAAAGAAGGCTTCCAGTTATTTCAACGTCTTCTTGATGAAATGGATAAACGCGTAATTTATTCTGTTTTGAAAGTTGGCGTGCATACTCATGAAGCACCTCAGCAGAATCAAAATAATATAGTACTTTCAGGTAGTGAAGCTAGTGGTGTAGCTGCTCAAGTTAGCAGTAATGCAGATTCGGATCCTCGCGCAGAAGGTATTGGACGTAATGATTTATGTTACTGCGGTAGTGGTAAGAAGTATAAAAAGTGCGGCTTAATTAACTCTCCTGAACACCAAAAGAATCTTGCAGGTGGATCAACTAAGCACGCTGTAGTTGGAGGTTAGGCATGCTTAAAGCTGGAGTCTATCAGCATTACAAAGGCAATGAATATCAGGTTATGGAAGTCGCTCGACATTCCGAAACTGAAGAATACCTTGTTGTATACAGGGCTTTGTATGGAGACAAGGGTCTTTGGGTAAGACCTTTATCTATGTTTGAGGAAAATGTAGAAGTTAATGGCGTAGAAACTCCACGTTTTAAATTTTTAAGAGAAAAAGAATAATGATACAACCAGACAGATTACAGCAACTGCTTGCTACTTATGCAGAGGATGTAAAAATGTTTTTTTATTCATACGGTTTAGCAAACTTGGTAGTTGATGTTCCAGTTGATCATGTCGCTATTAAGGCTTTAGATAAAGCTACTTATGATGAATATCTAAAAATTTATGGACCTCTTTCAAGTCGTCTTTCCTATGAAGCTGTTGGTCATAGAGACATAGCGACTTCAGAGCTTATAAATCCTTTAGACGCAGGAACTTTTGGTAATGTTAAACTTTTGGAAATTATGGAACCTAAACCAGATGCAATTGCCACTACTTATGACATGATTGATCATATTGAGTTATTAGTACCAGATTTAGAGCTCATTAAAGTTGCTTTACAGGAAAAAGACATTGAGTTTAAGGTCCAATCAAACGAGAATCATACTGCTGTCGTAATTCCTATGACTGAATGGGATCAAGAAGTAAAATTTACTGATCGCAGCTTGTTGGACATTGCTGAAAAACAGATTGCCAACAATACAGCGCAAGTTATTAGTAAATAACCAAATCTTTCACTAATCAAAATATGCAAAAATCAAAAGTTAGACTTTCCAAAAATGTTTTACCGGAAAAGTACAGTCTTATAATAAAACCTGACTTACAATCTTTTACTTTTGTAGGCGAAGAAACTATTAATTTGGTTTTAAATAGCTCGCAACCTACGTTGACTTTGCACAGTAAAGATTTAGAAATCACAGACGGATGGTATCAAATAGGGAAAGATAAATTTGATGTTAAAGATATTAAATATAACATCAAAAACGAAAGTGCTACTTTAAAATTCAGTAAAAAGCTTGGGCAAGGTAAAGGAAAGCTAACTTTGCATTTTAGAGGTGTGATCGCAGATAATCTAAGAGGGTTTTACCGTAGTCAATATACTCAGAATGGTAAAACCAAGCACATGGCCACTACACAGTTTGAAGCAACTGACGCCCGTCGCGCTTTCCCGTGTTTTGATGAACCATCGCATAAAGCAGTATTTGAGCTATCAGTTAAAATCCCAAACCACTTAACAGCAATCTCAAATACAGTAGAAGTCGCAACTCCAAAAGGGGTTGAGCATGATCCTGGGTATAAAGTTGTAAAATTTGCTCCAACTCCAAAAATGTCCACGTATTTATTGGCATATATAATTGGGGAGTTTGAGTCAATTGAAACAAAAACAAAAAATGGAGTTTTAATTCGAGTTTTTACGACTAAAGGAAAAAAACATCAAGCAAAGTTTTCACTAGAAGTAGCAAAGCGTAGCCTGGAATTTTTAAACGAATACTTTGCAATTCCTTATCCGTTGCCTGTTTTAGATTTGATTGCAATTCCAGATTTTTCTTCCGGAGCAATGGAAAATTGGGGAGCGGTTACATTTCGCGAATCCGCCTTGCTCGTTGATGAACAGCATACAGCTTTTGCAAATAAACAATACGTGGCTGAAGTTGTTGCGCATGAACTAGTGCATCAATGGTTTGGCAATCTTGTAACCATGGAGTGGTGGACGCATTTATGGCTGAACGAAAGTTTTGCATCTTTTATGTCCTATGTAGTTGTAGATGAATTATTTCCAGAATGGAAATTCTGGACTCGTTTTGTTATGCACGATCATGCGAATGCTTTGCAACTTGATAGTCTGCAAAATACCCATCCTATTGAAGTTGAAGTTCATAACCCAAATCAAATTTCAGAAATTTTTGATGCAATTAGTTATGACAAAGGCGCAAGTGTTTTAAGAATGCTTCAACATTACATTGGGCCAGATAATTTCCGAGACGGCTTGCGTTACTATTTAAAAAAGCATAGTTACAAAAATACTTCATCAATTCATTTGTGGGAAGCATTTGAAAAAGTATCTGGTAAACCAATTAGTAAATTCATGAAGCAATGGGTTTCTAAACCAGGATATCCAGTTGTTAGTATTGCCGAGCCTAAGCCAGGAAAACTTGCAGTTAAGCAAAACCGCTTTACCTTAAAGAATAAGAAAGATAAAACTTTATGGCCTATTCCACTTCAATTTGAACTTGGTGAAGGGAAGTTAAGTAACCTAGAAACCCTATCTTCACAGTCAAAAAAATTCAGTATTTCTTTAGATGCTAAATACATAAAAGCCAATCCAGAAGAGACTGGGTTCTATCGAGCGATTTATAGTCCTGGACTACTAGCAAAGTTATATGAACCTGTTAATGAAAAAGAATTATCAGTAGTAGATAGGTTTGGGATTATTCGGGATTTATTTGCAATGGCCAAAAGTGGAGAGTTACCAACTTCTGCTTACTTAGAATTTCTAAAAGCTTACGAGGAAGAAGATAGTTATATTGTTTGGTCAGAAATCCTTTCGGGGATGGGGGAAATTTATCAACTATTTTCAAACGACAAAAAATCACAGGTTAAAATTTCTAAATATTATTTAAAAATTTTGAAAAAGGTTGTAAGCAAAGTAGGCTGGGAGTCAGATCATAAAGAAAGCCAGGCTCGCGCTTTACTTCGAGGAATTGTGTTAAATGCTTACGGAAGTTATGGAGACAGTGCCACAATTAAAAAGGCCAAGCAGTTATATTTAAATAAGGCTAAGTCTAAAATCAGTCCTGATATCCGATCAACTGTTTATGGATTATTTGCAATCAATTCAAAAACTGCTGACTGGAGTAATTTAATTAGTCACTTCGAAGGCGAAGGCCTTCAGGAAGAACAAAGACGAATCGCCAGAGCTTTGTTTAAAATCAGAAATGAAAAACTTTATTTAAAAAGTTTGAAATATTCTCTAAGCAAGCAAGTTCGACATCAAGATGCAGCTTTGTGGATAGCAATGGCTATGAGTAACTCTGAAAATAAACATCTTGGATGGAAGTGGTTGCAAAATAACTGGAAAGAAATTCATTCTAGATACCATGATGATCATCTAGTGGTGTGGATTGTGAAATCTCTCGGAGGTTTTGCAGACGTTAAAATCGCCAATCAAATAAAAGCCTTTTTTAAGAAGAACCCTACACCTGGAGCAACTCGTGCTATTAAGCAAACCTTAGAGCAAATAGCCTTAAATACAGCGTGGCTAAAACGAGACCATAAAGAAATTTTGCGTTGCATAGATCTGGCTTAAACGCTATAATATTTTAGAAATTAAACTTAATACTGCATGAAATCAATACTCACTAAAGCTGCTTTACTGGCAGGAATCGCTTTGATTGCCTTGTCTGCAGCTTGGATTGTTTGGCCGAACGGAAGTCGCATCGACCTAACCAAAATAGGCATTAATTACAAAAAAGAGTTCAAGACTCAATTAGGATTAGATTTACAAGGTGGTTCTCAGCTTGTATATCAAGCTAATTTCCAAGATATGAGTGAATCCGACAAATCGGACGCTCTAAACGCTGTTCGCGACACGATTGAGCGCCGCGTTAACAGTTTTGGTGTATCAGAGCCATTGGTTCAAGTTCAGGGAAGTAATCAGATTATTGTTGAACTTCCAGGGGTTGATGATATCAACAAGGCAATTGAATTGATTGGTCAAACTCCACTTTTAGAATTTAAAACACAATCAGCTAATCCTGTAACTCCAACAACAACTGTAGATGAAAATGGTGAAGTTGTAATTGATCCTATTTCTTTACAAGCGGGTTGGGAATCAACAGGTCTTTCAGGTAAACAACTTAAACGTGCAACTGCTGACATTCAGCCTGGAGCAAGCTCAATGGGTAATCAAGTTGTAGTTAGTCTTCAGTTTGACGAAGAAGGAACTAAGTTATTTAGTGATTTAACTTCAGCGAACATCGGTAAGCAAATTGCTATTTTCCTAGATGGTGAAATTTTAAGTGCTCCTACCGTACAAAATGCTATTACTAACGGAGAAGCGGTTATTACTGGTAATTTTAACGCCGATACAGCCAAGGAGTTGGCTAGTCGTTTGAATTCAGGAGCCCTTCCTGTTCCGATTGAGCTAATTTCACAGCAAAATGTTGGAGCTACATTAGGGCAAGAATCTGTTAACAGATCTATTATTGCTGGTTTAATCGGTGTTTTGTTGATTGTCATTTTCATGATTGCAAACTACCGATTCCCAGGACTTTTGGCCGTAATAGCTTTGGCTATTTACATTCTAATGTCATTGGCTATTTTTAAAGTAGGTATTTCAATGACTGCGGTTATCCTTGTGGGAACGTTCTTCTTGCTTGGCATTACGGTTAGTCGATGGTTCGGTATTTTAGCCTTAATTAGCTATGTGGCGTTAATATTCTTAAGCGGAGTGTCACCAGTAACATTAACTTTAGCCGGTATCGCAGGATTTATTTTATCCATAGGTATGGCTGTTGATGCTAATATTTTGATCTTTGAACGCTTGAAGGAAGAAATTCGTGCAGGTAAAGATATCGGACAGGCGATAGATGATGGTTTTGCTCGCGCTTGGCTATCAATTCGTGACTCTAATGTATCCAGCTTAATCACTTGTCTTATTCTTTACATGTTTGGAACTCCTTCAATTAAAGGATTTGCAATTACTTTAGCAATTGGTGTGATTATTTCTATGTTTACTGCGATTACAATCACTAGAACGTTACTAAAGACTTTTGTTACTGGAAAATTAATGACACACCCATGGCTTTTCGGAGTGAGTATGCGTAGAAAATCCGCGGAGGTTCAGAATTAAACCAAATATAAGATTATGAAAATACTGAATTACTACAAATATTTATTTGCCGGTTCCGCTATTATCCTTGTATTTGGAATTGCATCCATGGGAATCTTTGGTTTTCACTTGGGCGTAGACTTTAAGGGTGGAACTGTTACTGAGCTCGTATTCAATCAAGAATTTAACCAGGATAAAGTAGGGGAAGTCTTAAATTCTAACAATATACAGAATTACCAACTTCAACCAGCTGGAGATAATGGGCTTATTATCAAAACCGGAAATCTAACCAAGGAGCAATATGATAAAATTTCTGGAGAAATTCGCACTCAAGTAGGGGAATTCGAAGAAAAGCGATTTGATTCTATTGGCCCTGTTGTAGGGCAAGAACTTAAAAAGAAAGCAGTTTACCAACTGATCTTAATTTCTGTAGGTATTGTTTTATATATTGCTTATGCTTTCCGCAAAGTTAGTCGCCCTATTACACCTTTCCAGTTCGGTGTAGCAGCGATTGTTTCATTGGTACATGACCTTTTAATTGTTCTAGGTATATTTTCTCTTCTAGGACACTTCCTTAATATAGAAATTGATAGCTTATTCGTAACTGCCATGTTGACTGTATTAGGTTTCTCAGTTCACGACACCATTATTGTTTTTGACCGTATTCGAGAAAACCTAAAAGTCTACGCAGGGCAATCAATTGAATTTATTGTTAATCACAGTATTTCTCAAACATTAGTACGCTCTTTAAATACCAGTTTAACTGTACTATTTGTTTTGCTTGCCATGTTGCTTTTCGGAGGTGAATCAATTCGTTACTTTGTATTAGCATTATTCATCGGTATTGCTGCTGGTACTTATTCTTCTATTTTCGTTGCTGCTCCTATTCTT
Organism: uncultured Candidatus Saccharibacteria bacterium; assembly: GCA_964524735.1. Classification (GTDB taxonomy): domain Bacteria; phylum Patescibacteriota; class Doudnabacteria; order UBA920; family UBA920; genus UBA920. The sequence goes on from CAZGCV010000014.1 coordinate 12,100, forward strand.
GTACTATGGCAAAACTGGCGTAATCGCAAGCGCTAAACTTCATAAAGATATGATTTTAAAACTACACCGCGCTAAAATGTGGTGTAGTTTTTTATTATCCCACAAAGTTTGACACTCTATGAAAATTATGGTATAATCGCTATATCTTAGAAATTGCTCAGAAATAAGTAGAGAACACGGGCAAAAACAGTAAATTTATGGGTATTTTAGACACAATTATAGATTCACATCAGAAAGAATCGTTGCAACAGTTCGAACTTAACCTTATTATCACAAAGATTTTAGAGCCGTTAAAGGAACGCGAACAAGCAATTCTTTCTAAGCGATATGGCTTGTCTGGCGAAGAAATGCAAACCCTAAAAACAGTTGGGGAAGAGCATGGATTAACTAGAGAGCGCGTTCGTCAAATTGAAAAAGACCTCCTAAAGAACTTGAAGCGTGGCGTACAGCAGCTTGATAGCTTTTTAGGCGCGCGCGATTTGCTATTAGCTACTATAGCTGAACATGGCGGAATCATGTCTGAAAAAACTCTAATGGGTCACCTTGGAGCGGAAAGCGAAGAAGAAGCCAATGCATTAAAGTTTTTGCTTAACTTGATGACTGAGCTAGAAGAACATAGCGAAGATGATCATGTTAAACAATCTTGGGCTCATTTAGGTTTTGATAAAGACTTTCTAAAGAAGTTCGTGAAAACTACAAAAGATATTCTAGATAACCATGGAAAACCTTTAAAATCTGAAGATTTTATAGAAAAATTTACATCATCAAGCTTCTTTAAAGAATATGAATCACAGCTTTCTGAAAAAGTCATTGTTAACTTTTTGCATACAGCTGCTGGAATTCATAAGAATCCGTTTGGAGAATTTGGCTTACATCATTGGAACGAAATCCGCCCTAAAGATGTTGGTGATAAAGCTTATTTAGTAATGAAACATCATGGCAAACCAGAACATTACTCAGTAATTACTGATTTAATTAATCAGCATGGTTTAGATAAGCGCACAGCGTACAAAGAAACAGTTCATAATAAACTTATTAAAGATAAGCGTTTTGTTTTGGTTGGGCGTGGTATTTATGCTCTTTCTGAATGGGGTTACAAACCAGGCGTTGTATCTGACATTATTGTTAATGTATTAAAAGATGCTGGCAAACCAATGTCTCGTGAAGAAATTATCGAAGAAGTATTAAAACGCCGTATGGTAAAGACAAATACTATTTTAGTTGGTCTTTCTAATAAGAAACTGGTTAAAAAAGTAGGTAAAAATCTTTACGAAGCTGCATAAGATCGAAGCTATAAGCTTGAAATAAAATCGAGAAACAAAATAACAATTTTTGAATGGACGCCGGAATTTTAGAAACTACAACATCAATACTGGGAACAATCTGGTTTATACTGAGCCATGGTGGCTGGGTAGTTTTTGTTATTCTGGCTGTTTATATTTTGTTCCAGATGTACATGAATGAGATTCAGGATAACTACAAAAAAAGTATTAAATGGACTTTTTACGAAATAAAACCTCCTAAAGAAAATCTTTCTAGTTTCTACAATGCTGAACAAATTTTTATTCAACTTCACCAGTTGTTTGACAATTGGAGTTCTCAGGAAAAATATCTTGAAGGTCGTTCAATGTTTTCTGTTTCCTTGGAAATAGTAAGTCTTGGCGGTAAGATTTCCTACGTACTACGTATCCCTACAAAACAACGTGACCTAGTAGAAGCAGCCTTTTACGCTAATTATCCAAATATTGAGATGAATGAAATTCAGGATTATTTGGCAAATTTTGATTATGATCCAGATGACAGCAAATATGAAATGTTTGGCGGAGAGTTTGTACTAATAGACAAACAACCAATCCCAATACGTACCTACCGGGAATTTATTAGTTTAAAAGGTCCGGATGCAAGTGAGAAAGTTGTTGATCCTTTAGGTCCTCTTTTGGAAGTCTTCAGCAGAGTCGGACCGCACGAGTTCTATTCTATGCAAATTGTTATTAAGCCAGAAATGGATGGGACATTAAAATCGCAAGCTGATGAATTGGTTGCGAAGTTATCTGACGGGAAAGATGTCGGAGTTTTGGACGATATTACAAAAATGCGTATCGCATCAATAAAAGCAAAAATAGGTAAGCCAGGATTTCAAACTAAAATCAGAATCTTGCACATGGGTGTAAAAGAGCACTTTAACTCTGATGCAAAAAAGCTAATTCTAAGTCCTTTCAAAGTTTTTAGTTCATCAAACTTTAATAGTTTTAAAATCGCCTTTGCTCCGAAACTCAACTATACAATTTCTCCAACTCTAGAAGCTCCTTATATAAATTACTGGGTTAGACAGAGAAAAATTAATATTTTTAACGCATTTAAAGGGCGTAGTACTTGGATAGGAGAGCCAATGTACATTTTAAATACTGAAGAACTGGCAACACTGTTTCATTTTCCTGTTACAGCAGATGTTACAATACCATCAGTTGAAACTGTTGATAATAAGAAGATCCAGCCGCCGGCAAATCTACCAATATAAATAGAAAGCAAACAATGCCAGAAGAAAAAGAGACAATTAATTTTTTTGGGAAAACAAACTTCCGCAATAAGCAGGTGCCTTTTGGTATTAAAACAGATGACCGTCGCCGTCATATGTATGTGATTGGTAAAACTGGTATGGGTAAGACCACATTGATGGAAAATATGGCGATTCAGGATATCCGTAACGGTAAAGGGGTTTGCTATATCGACCCTCACGGTGATTCTATTCGTAAGATTTTAGACTATGTACCAAATGACCGTATTAACGATGTGGTTTATTTTAATCCCGCGGATTTAGAACATCCCATTGCTTTTAATATCCTTGAAGCCGTAGATACTAAGTATAAACATTTGGTTGCTTCTGGTTTAATGGGTGTGTTTACCAAAATTTGGGCTAGTATGTGGTCCAGTCGTATGGAATACATTTTAAACAACACCATTCTAGCTTTATTGGACAGTCCAGGAAACACTATGCTTGGTATTGTGCGTATGTATGTAGACAAAAAGTACCGAAAGAAAATCGTAGACAGTATTAAGGATCCAATGGTAAAAGCTTTTTGGCTTGAAGAATTTGCTAATTATGCAGAAAAGTACAGAACGGAAGCTGTTGCCCCGATTCAAAACAAAGTCGGTCAGTTTTTATCATCTGCAGTTATTCGTAACATTGTTGGTCAACCTAAATCTACTATAGATTTACGTGAGATTATGGATGGTCAAAAAATCCTACTCCTGGACCTTTCTAAAGGAAAGGTGGGTGAAGATAATTCAGCTTTGCTTGGTGCGATGATCATTACAAAATTGCAGTTAGCAGCTTTGTCTCGTGTAGACATTCCGGAAGAAGAGCGTAAAGACTTCTATTTGTATGTAGATGAGTTTCAAAACTTTGTAACTGATTCTTTCGCAACAATTTTAAGCGAAGCCCGTAAATACCGTCTGTGTTTGACTATGGGACATCAATATATCGGCCAGTTAATGCCTGAGGGTAATAATAAAATGCGCGATGCTGTATTTGGAAACGTTGGTAGTATGGTTGTTTTTCGTGTTGGCGCAGCCGATGCTGAATACCTTGAAACTGAGTTTTCCCCATCTTTCACCCCGAATGACATTGTAAACATTCCAAAATACAATGTAATTTTAAAACTGATGATTAACGGAGTCGCATCAGATCCATTTACTGCTACCACTTTGCAAGTAGATGAAAACTGGTTTACTGGAAATTCTGAAAAGGTTATTAAAGTTTCTCGCGAGCGTTACGCAAACCCAAGCGTTGATGTGGAAGATAAAATCAATCGTTGGATGGGAGCAGATTTTCATGAAGCATCGGCTGCGGCAGCAAATACAGCAGAAGATAATACAAAGAGATTAGAAGAAGATCAAATCAGAGTTCCTAATCCAAAACCAGAGTCAGTAACCCAAACTCAGGACTCAACACCTAGGGAAGTAAAAGAACAAATCCAAGCCCCTAAACCCCAACAGCAACAGGCTGGTATTAAAATATCCAGCGCGTTTAAAGAGCGAATGATGCAGCAATCCCAGCAGAATAATCAACCTGTAAAGAAACCTTTTAAGCAACCATTTAAAAAAGAACAAAAACCTGCAAAAAACCCTATTTGGGATACAGCTGCTAAAATCCAAAATGAAAAGCATAATAACCTTGTAGAAAATGTAACTTCTGCTATTCGATCCTCAACTATACCAAATAAAAAACCAGAACCATCAAATACTAAACAAGGAGCTAAACCAGATAATTCTCATTTGTTAAATCCTGGCGAAACTTACAAACTCTAGCTAAATAAAAAATCCCGACTATAAGTCGGGATTTAATTTCTATTACTTTGCTAAATTAAGCAAGGTGTTTTTGCATTTCTGCTTCAATCATGTTTTTAGGAGCAGCTCCCACTAATTCTCCAACCACTTCACCGTTTTTAAAGAACTTCATAGTAGGAATGCTCATTACGTTAAATCGTCCTGTTAAATCGGTATTTTCATCAACATTTAACTTGGCAATTTTGAACTTTCCATCGTATTCTTCTGATAGTTCAGCCAAAATTGGCCCCACGATCTTACAAGGTCCGCACCATTCAGCCCAAAAATCAACTAAAACAGGGATATCTGACTTTAACACTTCTTCATCAAAATTATTAGCAGAAATAGTAACTTCTTTCATGTATTTTTATTATTTAATGCTTGGTCATAATAACCCCTGACAAGGGGATTGTCAATGTAGCACATCAAACAGATTTAGCTTATAATATATGTAAATGATAAAGAAAACTGCTAAAAGAACTTTCCTGCTAATTCTCGCATTAATAGCATTAAGTGCGGGAATTTTTGTGTTTACCAGACCAATGCTAGCTCCTGGATTTGATGCTGGAAAGTTTGCAGATACGAAAACACTGAACCAGCCGATTGAAGACAATACATTTAGTATTACTCCTGAATTTGAAGATGTTGGAAAAAATGTTAAGGCAGACAGTTTTTTGATTTTTAATGAAGAAAGTGGGGAAGTAATCGTATCGAAAAATCCGAAAGCAGCTTTAGCAATCGCCAGTATTACTAAGCTAATGACAGCTTACGTGGTTCAAAAATATGGGAATCTAGATGATATTTGGGCAATCGGACAGTCTAGTACAAATAATGTTCGTCCAGTACTGGGTTTAAGTATAGGCGATAGAGTAAAGATAAAAGATCTTGTAAACAGCATACTAATTGGCTCAGCAAACGACGCGGCTTCTGCTTTAGGACAATACATTTCTCAAGTTAAAAAAGAATCTATTGTGGAAATTATGAATTCTGAAGCTAAAACATTGGGAATGAAATCCACTCATTATGAAAATCCAATTGGCTGGGACAGCGAGCAAAATTATTCTACAGCCGAAGACTTAAAATTATTACTAGATACAATTCGCCCGATCAGCTTATTTTCTGACATAGATAGAAGCCAGTCGTATGCATTTACTAGCGAGAACGGAAATAACTACAGCATTAAAGCAACTAATACCTTATTAGCTACTGATCCAGAAATACACGCTATTAAAACCGGATTTACCAACGAAGCTGGGGGAGCAATGATTACTGCAATTCATCACCAGAATCTAAAATTTGTAATCATTGTACTCGGAAGCTCCAATCGTGAAGCTGATACCAAACTTTTAAAACAGCAAGTTATCCAAAAGATTAGCCCAGACAGCCAATAGCAAGTGAAATATGG
>CAZGCV010000014.1:17840-22777 GCA_964524735.1 uncultured Candidatus Saccharibacteria bacterium
TCACGCGTTTTACCGCCAGATACAGCAATTTGGTCAAGATTTTCAGCATGAGCACAATAGCCTTTTTATTTGCTATTGTAGTAACTCCGCTGCTTACTCAGCTACTCTATAAATATAATTTAGGCAAGAATATCCGCTCAGACGGCTCCACCCCTTTATTTACAGAACTGCATGCTAAAAAAAAGGGAACTCCGACTATGGGTGGTATTTTAGTTTGGGGAACAGCGCTTGTATTAGCAGGTGGATTTTGGTTTTTAGATCGTATCTTAGGACTAGAACAATTTCATATTTTTAATTTTTTAACTAGAAGAGAAACCCTGCTTCCTTTAGGTGCAATGCTAGGAGCAGCTTTAGTAGGATTTATTGATGACTTTATGGATATTCGCGGTCGTGGGCACATGGGTCGCGGATTACGATTTCGGGTAAAAGTTTTTCTATACACTTTTGTTGCAGCAATCGGCGCTTGGTGGTTCTATGTAAAACTAGGGTTTGATTCAGTACATATACCTTTTTACGGAGATATCGTTATTGGTCTATGGTTCATTCCTTTCTTCCTTGCTGTTGTAGTAGGTACAAGCTTTGCAGTGAATCAGACTGATGGTTTGGATGGTTTAGCAGGCGGAACTTTATCAATAGCATTTTTTTGTTTCGCAATAATTTCCTACATGCAAGGGAGAGAAAACTTAGCAACATTACTAGGTATAATTTGCGGAGGATTATTAGCTTTTCTCTGGTTTAATGTGCATCCCGCCAGATTTTTTATGGGAGACACGGGATCCATGGGTCTCGGTGTGCTGCTGGCAATAGTCGCATTTCTTACAAACAGTGTTTTACTTCTCCCTATAATCGGTTTAATTTTTGTAATTGAAGCAGCAAGTTATTTTATTCAAATTTTTTGGAGACACGCTTTCAAGAAAAAGTTTTTCTTATCTGCTCCGATTCATCATCATTTAGAAGCGCTAGGCTGGCCTGAGTCTAAAGTTACTATGCGTTTTTGGATCCTTGCTGTTGTGGCCGGCATCATCGGAGTGATAATTTACTTCTTAGATAAATAATTTTTAGGACATGTATTCGTTACTTATTAAAAACGCAACCGTAATAGATGGAACAGGAGCTGATCCGATTACTGCGGACGTGGCTATTAATGGCGACCGCATTGTTAATATCGCTCCCAGCATAGATACTCCAGCACAGCAAACTATTCATGCACAAGGTAAAGTTCTAGCGCCTGGGTTCATAGATTTACAGAACCATAGCGATAGTCATTGGCGTCTGTTTGACGGACCATTACTAGAAAGCATGATAACTCAAGGTTATACAACTATTATGGTTGGTAATTCAGGGGCCAGTTTAGCACCGTTGATTTCCGAACAGGCATTGCTGGCGTTGCAAAAATGGCATACCTTAGATGGCGTTAATATTAATTGGCGTAGTTTTGCAGAATTTGCAGAAGCAATGTCTAATCAAAACTTCGGACCTAATATTGCAAGTTTAGTTGGTTATTCAACTTTGCGTAGAGGTTTAATTGGCGACAAACAAAGTGCTGTTTCTCAATCAGAATTACTTACTTTAAAAAGACTAGCTGAAGATGCAATTGATGAAGGTGCATTCGGTGTTTCTACCGGATTTGCCTATGCTCACGAAACTCATATTTCAGAAGCTGAACTTTTGGAAATTGCCAAAGTTTCGGCTGAAAAAAATGCGTACATCGCAATACATTTACGCGATGAAAGCAATAAAGTTGTTGATAGTGTACGAGAAGTAATCGCTGCGGCTGAACAAGCTAAAGCTAATCTAAAAATTTCTCATTTGAAAATTCGTTACTCGAGCAATCAAAAATATTTGCCTGATGTACTGTCTGAGCTAGAAGCTGCATGGCATCGCGGAATGAATGTACATTTTGATGTTTATCCTTATACATCTACTTGGCAGCCTTTGTATACCTACTTGCCATCATGGGCAACAATGGGAGGCCGCACACATTTACTTGAAGTTTTAAAAGACCCGGCTCAAAGAGCTAAAGTTTTAACTGCTTTAAACACTTCGGAAAGTAATATTGCCAGTTTAATGGTTGCTTCTACATCAGCGAAACTAATGGTAACAGGCAAACCTCTTTCTGATATTGCTGCTGGATTCGGTACAACAAGTGAAGAAGCTTTACTGCACTTAATTGAACATGGTGGAAGTGAAATTTTAGTCTTTGATACTAGTTTAAACGACAAAACAGTTGAAACTTTTTGTAATCACGCTCTAAGTTTTATTGCCACCAATGGCAGCGGCTATTCAATAGATGATACAAATAAACTTGTTCATCCAAGATGCTTCGGAACCGCAGCTAAATTCTTACACAATATAAATTCAAGCAAAGCAATCTCTTTACCTGAAGCTATAAGAAAACTCACTTCTGGACCTGCAAAAAAAGCTGGTATTAAAGACAGAGGTGTTATTGCTATTGATGCAAAGGCGGATCTAGTTTTATTTGATCCTGAAAAAATTAACTCTAAATCTAACGTAGATAATCCATATCAGTACGCTGAAGGGATTTCTCATGTGTGGGTCAATGGACAGTTAGCGGCAACAAATCAGGCGGTAACTGGAACCAAAGCAGGTATTTTCTTAAAAAAGAATTAGAGAGTTATGAAGTTAAAAGATTTGGAAAATAAACGTATAGGAATTTTAGGTTTTGGCCAAGAAGGCCAGGCTGTTTTAACATATCTTAAAAAACACGGATTAATTGCTGAAGTCTTTGAAAACAACGAATTCGATGGAGTTGAAAACTGCGATGTACTATTTAGAAGCCCTGGAATATGGCGAAACCATGAAAAGATTTTAGCAGCAGAAAAAGAAGGCGCAATAATCACTAGTCAAACCAAGTTTTTCTTTGAAAATACCCCGGCAAAAATTATTGGAATCACTGGAACAAAAGGTAAGGGCACAACAAGCTCTTTAATTTACCAAACACTGCAAGAGGCAGGAAAGAAAGTTTATTTAACTGGCAATATTGGAAAAGTTCAACCATTAGAATTCCTAGACAACACCACTGTTGATAATATTGTTGTTTTCGAGATGTCTAGTTTTCAGTTACAAGACTTAACTATTAGCCCGCACATTGGAGTGTGTTTAATGGTTACGTCCGATCATCTTAATCATCATACAGATTTAGCAGAATATCATGCTGCTAAAGCAGCGATTACTAGCTTTCAAGATGAAAGCGATACAGCAATCTACAATGCAGATTATCCTGCGACTGTAAAAATAGGAGAGCAGGGAAGTGGAAAGAAATTGACTGTCTCTACTCACCTTAAGCCTGAAAGCGGAGCGTTAATTTCTGGGGATTTAATTATCTTGGAAGATGGCACTACTATTGATTGCTCAGACAGAAATCTGCGAGGAGCACATAATTTAGAAAATATAGCTGCGGCTGCATTAGCAAGCCGTGCCGTAGGTATAAATGTTGAGACTATACAAAAAGTAAGCAAGGAATTTTCTGGACTAGAACACCGCCTGCAATTTGCAGGAACATTTGACGGAGTTTCATATTACAACGATTCAATATCTACTGTGCCAGAAACAACTATTGCTGCAATGAATGCGTTTTCCGAACCAATTCACTTGCTTTTGGGAGGATCTGAAAAAGGTTTGGATTATACAAACCTAATTTCTGAGATTGCAAATAAACAAAATTTATCAAGCATAACTTTGCTTGGTGAGGTTGGCGAAAAGTTAAAAAATCAAATTGCTGACGCCACAAAAACTCCATTATTTGGACCATATCATAACTTTGCTGAAGCTATTGCAAACATCAAGTCTAAGGCACAATCGGGAGAAGTAGTTTTACTTAGTCCTGCAGCTGCATCTTTTGACATGTTTGAAAATTACGCTGATCGTGGTCATCAGTTTGTAAAATTGATTAGCACTAATTAAAAATGGCAAAAATAAAGCATAAAGTTGATTACGTATTTTTAGCATTACTCGGAAGCCTGCTCGGGATTGGTTTAATAATGCTTTGGTCTGCTTCTACTGTAGAATCGCAGCAAAACTTTGGACACACAAGCTATTACTTTACTCACCAACTGATGTATGGTGTCGGAGTTGGTTTGTTGGGAATGTTTATTTTTTCGAAAATCGACTATCATGTTTGGAAGAAGCTAATCCCATTGGCTTTAGTCGGAACTTTAGCTGCACTGATAATGGTTAAAATCCCGGGAATAGGTTTTACTGCAAACGGCGCAACTCGTTGGATTCACTTAGGGCCGTTATTTTTCCAACCATCTGAATTAGCTAAATTAGCTATCATTATGTATTTAGCAGGATGGATGAGTGAACGAGGTCATCAGCAAGGATTTTGGCAATCTGTTTTTCCACCTGTTTTGATAATCGGTTTATATTGTATTTTAATTATTTGGCAGCCAGACTTGGGAACAATGATTTCTTTAGTTTTAACCGCAGCTGTAATGTTATATGCGGGAGGGATTCGTATTAGATACTTTGCAGGACTTGCAGCTGCTGGTGTAGCTGCTATGTTAGTCTTAATTAAGCTTGAGCCTTACCGCATGCAGCGTATTACTGCTTTCTTAAACAGGTCTGTAGATCCTTTAGGAATCGGTTATCAGATAAACCAAGCATTGTTGGCAATTGGCAGTGGTGGATGGTTTGGTTATGGTTACGGACACTCTCGCCAAAAATATTCATACTTACCAGAGGCATTAAATGACTCAATTTTTGCAGTCATGGCAGAAGAGTTAGGGTTTATTCGAGTAATGCTTATCTTAGCGTTATTTGCCTGGTTTATCCTGAGAGGTATTCGTATCAGTTTAAGAGCTCCTGATTTATTTGGTAAAATGTTAGCAGTGGGTGTTATCGGAATGATTGGATCGGCTATTATTGTAAATATCAGCGCGATAACAGGATTACTACCTTTAACAGGTATACCATTG